>JASFUJ010000045.1:0-10085 GCA_050050355.1 Acidobacteriota bacterium | reverse complement strand
CCGGGTCGTCCGGACAGGCGCGCCGTCGGTCACGGACGGTCCTCCGAGGCCGGGCCGGCGGCGAAGGCCGGAACCCGTTCGAGGATCAGCCACGCGGCGGGGCCCCCCGCGGCGACGGTCTGCACCAGGATGCGCCGGGGACGGGCTCCCGTTCCGGAGACTCCGGAGTCCGCAGGGCCCCCCGGACCGACCGCCCGGTACCCCCACGGGGTGATCCCCAGCTCCGGGTCGGGCTCGCGGAAGCCGGGGGCGCCGGCCTCCACGGCGTCGACGCCGGCGCCGCTCAGCAGCAGGACCGCCGCCGCCAGGTGGCCCCCGCCCAGCTCGCCCACCACCGCCTTGGGGGCCACGACGGGCGGCAGGCCGGCGGCCACGTCGGGCAGCGGACCGCCCCCGCCGGCCGCCGCGGCGCGCAGGGTGAGCGCCTCCATCCGGTCCCCGTCGGGCGAACCGGTGGCGCCGGAGACGACCAGATCCAGGTCCCCGAACCCGAGGCCGGCCCGGTCGAGCACGGCGGCGAGGGCGCGGCCCAGCAGCCCGTGGCCGTCCCCCCATCCGCACCGGGGCGCGGTCGGATCGAACGCCTCGCCCCCGCCGGCGATCCGGGCGAGCGGCCGGGCGTCGCGCGCGGCGGCGGCCCGGGCATCCTCCAGGTGGAGCACCGCCGCGCCCTCCGCGGTGACGAAGCCGCTCCGGGTCCGGTCGAAGGGCCGGGCCCGGGGGGGCTCGCTCGCGGTCCCGTGGGCCAGCGAGCCGAGACCGTCGAGGACGATCTGGAGGAGCGGCGTGACCTCGTCCGAGACCCCGGCGAACATCCGCGCGCTCCGGCCGGCGGCGATCTCGCCGGCCGCCCGGCGCACCGCGGCCAGGGCGCCGGCCTCGCGCACGGTGAGGGTCAGGTTGGCGCCGCGGGCGCCGAGGAGCCGCGCCACCTGGGCGGCCGGGGCGTTGGCCACCGACTCGGCGAACAGGAAGGGCGAGGCCGACTCCGGACCGGTCAGGAAGATCTGCTCCAGCATCTCCTCGGTGACCGCCGTCGGGCCGAAGGTGGTGGAGAGGATCACCCCCAGGTCGTCGGCGCCGTCCTCCGGAGTCGTGCAGCCGGCGCTCTCGAGCGCCATCCGCGCCGCGGCGACCGCGAACCGGGAGGGGCGGCTCATGCGCCGGCCCTCGCGCGCGGGCAGCCAGGGCGTCAGGTGCTCCCGGTCGACCCGCCCGGCCCGGCGCACCCGGGGATCGAGCGTCAGCCGGGGCGGGCCGTCGCCGCCCCCGGCCGCGAGCACGCCCGGATCGTCCAGCTCGGTGAGCGGAGCCTCGCCGGCGGCGAGGGCCCGGGCCAGCGCGTCCGCCCCGGCGCCCCACGGCCCGAGGACCCCGAGGCCGGTGATCACGGGGAGAGTCACGCCACCTCCCGCCGGCGCCGCGACCGCGCCGACTGGTCCGGCTCCTCGCCGAGCTCCTCGTCCGGCGTCCGGAGCGCCTCGGCCTCCGCCGGCGCCGGCCCGAACACCGCCGCGGCGTTGGCGCCGCCGAACCCGAAGCTGGTGGAGACGGCGAGACCCGGGCGCTCCAGCGTCAACGGCCGGTCGAGGACCAGCCGGACGGGCGTCTCCGGGTCGACGGCGTGGTCCCCGGGCGTGGGATGGACCCGCCGCGTCGACAGGCACAGCACCGTGGCGACCCCCTCCAGAGCGCCGGAGGAGCCGAGCAGGTGGCCGATCGACGCCTTGGTGGCGGTGAGCGGGATCTCCCCGGCGCGCTCGCCGAACACCCGGTCGAACCCGCGCCACTCGGAGGCGTCGTTGAGCGGCGTGCCGGTGCCGTGGGCGTTGAGGAAGGCGACCTCCTCGGCGCCGGCGCCGGCGTCGGCCAGGGCCCGCTCGGTGGCCAGGGAGGCGCCCAGGCCGTCGGGCCGGGGGGCGGTCATGTGGTGGGCGTCGCACGAGTTGCCGACGCCGCGCACGGTCGCCAGGACCCGCGGCGCGGCGCCCGCCGAAGCCTTGTCCCAGCCCTGGGCCGGCCGCTCCGCCAGGCGCCCCAGGCGCTCCAGGATCAGGATGCCGGCCCCCTCGCCCAGGGACATGCCGGCGCGCCCCGCGCGGAACGGCCGGCAGGCCTCCGGGTCGACCACGCGCAGGGCGTTGAATCCGGAGTAGGTCAGCCGGCAGAGGGAGTCGGAGCCGCCGGCGACGGCCACGTCCACCTCGCCGGCCCGCAGGGCGTCGAGGGCGAGGCCCAGCGCCTGGGTGCCGGAGGCGCAGGCGGAGGAGACCGTGATCACCGGGCCGGCGATCCCGAGCATGCGGGCCACCGCCCCGGCCGGGTTGTCGAGCGGCTGGCTGGTGAGGCGGTCCAGGTCGAGGGCCGGCTCGGGGCCGGAGCCGCCCCCGGGCTCCAGCAGGCACCGGACCGCCTCCTCGGTCTCGAACATGCCGGCGGTGCTGCCGCCGAAGAAGACGCCGGTGCGCGCGGGGGGGAGGGCGGCCGATCCGGAGAGGCCTGCCCCCTCGAGGGCCTCCCGCGTGGCGGCGACGGCGAAGCGGTCGGCGACCGACAGCCGCTCCCACTCCGGGAAGCGCTCCGCCAGGCCGGCGGGCGGCGGCGGCGCCTGGGCGGCCAGGGTGGTCCGCTGGTCGTCCGAGGGGAACCGGTCGAGCGGACGGATGGCCGTGCGCCCGGACAGGAGGCCCTGCCACAGGGGGCGCACACCCCAGCCCCAGGCGCTCACCGCGCCCAGGCCGGTGACGACGAACGGTCCAGCGGTCTCGGTCATCGTTGGCGGTCGGTCGGACGGACGGTCTCGGTCACGGGCACCGGAGGCATCATCGACTGCGACGGCTCGGACGTCAACGGCTCGCCGAGGGTCTCGCGGACGACGAGGCTCCCTCCGAGCCCCGGTCCGAGCCCTCGCCGGACGGCTCCGGCCGGCCGTGGAGCCGGGGGACGATCCGCACGTGGCGCTGGAGGGCGACCAGCGCGAAGAAGATCTCGAGCCGGATCCGGGTGGACAGCGACGGCCGGGTGCTCCCGGCCAGCACCGTCACAACGGCCGCCGACAGCCCGTACGGATCGCCCGGCTGGAGCAGGATGTCCCGGAACTCGGGGCGGTAGAAGCCGGTGACGAAGCGGCGGAAGAAGCGGTACTTGCGCCGCTGCTCCCGATCGTACTCGACCAGCGGCCGGCGGCGGCCGTCCCGGGGGCGGCTCAGGCAGCGGTCCACGGCCTCGGCGGCCTCCACCCCGCCGGCCAGCGCCAGGAGCACGCCGGTGGAGAAGACCGGGTCCAGGAACGACCCCGCGTCCCCCGCCAGCAGCCAGCGGTCCCCGGCGTAGGCCCGGGTCGAGTAGGAGTAGTCGCCGTCCACCCGGACCTCGGAGGTGCGCCGGGCGTTGGCCAGGAGCGGCCGGAGCACCGGCACGTCCGCGAGCAGGATCTCCAGGCAGCGCTCCGGCGAGTCGGTCGGCAGGGTCGCGTGCTTCCGGCGCGAGACCACGACCCCCACGCTGGTCACCCGGTCGTCGAGCGGGATCAGCCAGGCCCAGCCGTCGCGCTCGAGGGAGATCAGCCGGGCGTCCCCGGAGCAGTCGGGCGGCGGCGGCACCACCCCCTCGAACCAGGCGTGGATCCCCACGTGGCGCAGCTCCGGGTCGAAGCGCCGCAGCTTGAGGCGCTTGGCCAGGAACCCGTCGCGGCCCGAGGCGTCGATGAGGATCCGGCTGCGGACCGTGCGCTCGCCGAACGCCTCGGACTTCAGGGTGACCTCGACCGCGTCTCCGGTCCCGTTCCCGTCGGACCCCAGATCCACGTCGCTCACCCTCGCCCGCTGCCAGACCTCGGCCCCGGACTCCGCCGCGTGGTCGAGGAGGAGCTGGTCGAAGCGGTGGCGGGGCACCTCCCAGGTGGTCGACCAGGTGGACGAGTGCGCCACCCCCTCCGCCTCGGACAGGTTGACGTAGCTCTGGTGCTCCCCGTCGGCGGCCAGGAGGATGGCTCCCTGCTTGACCGGGAAGCCCTGGGATGCGACCTTGTCGAGGACGCCGATCCGCTCCAGGTACCGATTGGCCTCCGGGATGAGCGACTCGCCGATGTGGAAGCGGGGGAAGCGCTCCCGCTCGGCGATCAGCACCCGCCGGCCGCGGCGGGCGAGGTGGGCTCCGGCGGCGGCGCCGGCGGGGCCGCCGCCCACGACGACGGCATCGTACGGAGGGCTGGTCGGTTTGGACGGGACTCGATTCATGGCATGGATGGGAGCCCGGGGACGGTGGCGGTCCGCTATAATTCACCGCCGATCTCGATTCCGAGGCCGGCTCCGAGCCGAGTGAGAGTATATCCGAGAGGACGCCCTCTCGCCCCCGACACGAACCGAGCTCCGTGCGCCCGATGACCCACGATCCGATCCTCGACGCCTTCGACCATCTCCGCCGGCGCCGCGGCACCGAGCCGCTGGTGGTCTCGCCCTCCCGGCGGGCCACCGTCGGCGAGGTGGACGCCCTCGCGGACCGGCTCGCCGGCGACCTGGCCGAGCGCTCGGGCCCCCGGGCCGGCCTGGCTCCCGGCACGCCGGTGGCGTTCGCGGTCTGCGACGGGGTGGCGTTCCTCGCCTCCTTCCTGGCGGCGCGGCGCCGGCGGCTGGTGCCGG
Organism: Acidobacteriota bacterium; assembly: GCA_050050355.1. Taxonomy (GTDB): domain Bacteria; phylum Acidobacteriota; class Thermoanaerobaculia; order Multivoradales; family DATKCC01; genus JASFUJ01. The sequence continues at coordinate 5,445 of JASFUJ010000045.1, read as the reverse complement.
TGCTCGTCGACCTGCGCGCCCCGGCCCCGGAGCGGGACCGGGTGGTGCGCGAGCTCGGCTGCCGGTGGCTCCTGACCTGCGACACCCCGTGGCCGTCCGGTCCCGGGGACTGGACGCTGGTGGCCCCGGACCGGATCGGGCCGCCGGCCGACCACCCGGCTCTCGCCCCGGAGGTGGCGGCGGTCAAGCTGAGCTCCGGCTCCACCGGCCGCCCGCGGGGGATCGTCACCCCGTCGACCGCCCTGGTGGCCGACGACGCGGCCCTGGCGCGGACCATGGGGCTGGTGCCGGAGGAGCGGATCCTCTGCGCGATCCCCATGTCCCACTCGTACGGCCTGGCGAGCGTGGCCATGCCGGCCCTGATGCGCGGATCGCTCGTGGTCCTGGCGGATCCGGGGAGCGGCCCGTTCGGCCTGTTCCGGGCCGCCCGCGAGGCCGCGGCCACCTTCCTGCCCACGATCCCGGCGCTGCTCGGGGCCCTCACCCACGCCGCCCGGCCGCCGGAGCTGCCGGACAGCCTGCGCCTGGTGATCACCGCCGGGGCACCGCTGCCGCCGGAGACCGCGACCCGGTTCCGGCGGATCTACGGCCGGCCGGTGCACGTCTTCTACGGGTCGAGCGAGACCGGCGGCATCTGCTTCGACCGGGAGGGCGGCGCCGGGGAGCGGGGCACCGTCGGCGAGCCGGTGGAAGGGGTCCGGGTGGAGCTGGAGCCGGTGGGCGGGGAGGCGGGCACCGGCGGGGTCGGCCCCGCCGGGTCGGCCGAGGCGGGGGTCGTGGCGGTCGAGTCCCCCGCCGTGGCCTGCGGCTACTGGCCGGAGCCCCATCCGCGGCTGTCCGGCGGCCGGTTCCGGAGCAGCGACCTGGCGGTCTGGCTGGAGACGGAGCAGGCGGGGGGGCGGAGCCGCGAGCTGGCGCTCCGCGGCCGGACGGACGACCTGGTGAACGTGCGGGGCAAGAAGGTCAACCCCCGGGAGGTGGAGGAGACCCTGGCCGGCCTGCCCGGCGTGCGGGAGGTGGTGGCCGTGGGGGCGGACTGCGCGCCCCGGGGCGAGACGGCGCTCCGGGTGGTGGTCGCCGGGGAGGCGGGCCGGCTGAGCCCGGCGCAGGTGGTCGCCTGGTGCCGGGCCCGGCTGGCGGAGCACAAGGTGCCGCGGAGCGTGGTGCTGGTGGACGAGATCCCCCGCACGGCGCGGGGCAAGGTCGATCGACGGTCTCTGGCGAGGCTGGCGGCGGAGCGTGCCGAGCGGTCGCGAAGCGCCTGACGGCGGCGGGCGGCGCCGTTCGGGCCGCCTGGAGCGCCCCGACCGGATCGACCGGGTCGGCCCGGCCGGACCGCCGCGCCCCTGGCGGATGCCGGGGCTGGTGAAGGGCTCGGCGGCCCTCCACGGGGCGGGCGCCCTGGTGGTGATCGCGGTCCCCCGGGTGCGCTGGATGGTGGCCGCCGGGCTGGTGGTGAACCACGTGGTGCTGATCGGCTCCGGCCTGGCGCCGCGGAGCCGGCTGCTGGGGCCGAACCTGGTGCGGCTGCCGCCCGAGCAGTCGGACGGCGGAGGATCGCCGGGGGCCGGCGGCGGTCCACCGGGTGGAGCCGGAGGGTCGCCGTCCGGGGCTCGGGCGGTGGGGTTGACCTTCGACGACGGGCCGGACCCGGAGGTGACGCCGCGGGTCCTGGACCTGCTGGACCGGTACGGGGCCCGGGCCAGCTTCTTCTGCGTCGGCCGTCGGGCGGAGCGTTGGCCCGGGCTGGTGGCGGAGATCGTGCGCCGGGGGCACCGGGTGGAGAACCACACCTACGGTCATCCGTGGCACTTCTCCCTGTCGGGTCCGCGGGGGGTGGCGCGGGAGGTGGACCGTGGGCAGGAGGTGCTGGCGGGGCTCGCCGGCCGGGCGCCGCGGCTGTTCCGGCCGCCGGCGGGATTCCGGAACCTCTGGCTGGAGCCGGTGCTGGCGGCGCGGGGGTTGTGGCTCACGAGCTGGTCGCGGCGAGGGTTCGACACGGTGCGGGGGGATGCGCGGCGGGTGGAGCGGAGCCTGAGCGGTGGGTTGGAGGCGGGGGAGATCCTGGTGTTGCACGACCGTGGTGCGGCGGTGGGGCGGGAGGGGCGGCCGGTGGTGCTGGAGGTGTTGCCGGGATTGCTGGAATCGATGGAGCGGGCCGGCCTGCGAGGCGTGGCGGTGGAGGCGCCGGACGGCGGCTGAGGCGGGGGAGGGGGGGATGGCGGCTGGGCCGGATGGCTTCGCCGGGCAGCCGCTCGCGGACGGGGCGGGGGTGCCCCGCCAGCGAGCCTGCCAGGTCCGCGGCCGCTGACACCTGCGGCCGGGAGCCCCCACCACGCGCCGAGCCACACCGCCTCCTGCCGTCCCAGGGCGGGGGTGCCCTCTCCCCTGCGGGGAGAGGGTCAGGGTGAGGGGGTACTTCCGGGATGGTGGCGGGGAGACGGTCGTTGCGTGGAGGGCTTCGGCGGGGGGTTCGCCGGGCGGGTTGCCGGGGTTCCCGGCCTCCGGCAGTCGATCGGATCTCCCCTCCACACCCCGACCCTCTCCTCCCCTCGCGGGGAGGAAAGGGCGCCTCCTCCCAGCCCTGATCGCCTTCCGGTCCGAGATTCCGAGACCGTGGCTCCGCCTGGCAGCGGCTCGCGGACGAGCGGGCCTTCCTCGCCACCGGGCCTGCCAGGTCCGCGGCCGCTGACCCCTGCGGCCGGGAGCCCCCGCAACCCGCCGAGCCACACCGCCTGCTGCCGTACCGGACCGAACCCGACCGAGGTGTGTGGAGAGGACGCGGGCTCCGGGATGTCGCGAAAACACGCCGTGGAGTCGGGAGGTGATCCCTCCACCGACCCACCTCGAAGCGGCCGGCTTCAGCCGGCCGGACGCGAGCGCAGCGAGCCACCCTCCCGGCTTCAGCCGGCCGAGAGCGAGCCGAAAAACCGGCTTCAGCCGGCCGGATCCACCCGCCAGGTCACCACCTCCTCCGAGCACCCGGGCGCACCACGCGCGCCCACCGAACTGGCGAGACGCGTCGATGGGAGGACGATCCGGCAAGTCCGCAGACACGGGGAGGAACCACGAGTCGCGGCGCGGAGACGGTGCTAGCATCGAATCGCTGAAGGCGAAAAGACCGGAGCTCCGTCTGGTGCTGGGACCGGGCGTCTGGTCCACGAGGGAGAGGAGACCGAGCGTGAATCTGACGATCGAGATGCCGGAGGAGGCGTTTTCGGCGCTGCGGGAGACGCCGGAGCGGTTCGCGGCGGAGCTCCGGTTCGCCGCTGCGCTCCAGTGGTATCACCAGGGCCGGATCAGCGGGAGCAAGGCGGCGCAAGAGGAGATCGGCGCTGCCTGAGCCGCCGGTCGTCGATGCACTCCCAGGCGGGGTTGTCTCTCTCGGATTCCGTGATCCGGGAGGCGCTCTCGCTGGTGGGGGAGTCAGCCCAAGAGGTTCGGGAGGCTGGGAGGTAACCCGGCACATGGCCCGTTTCCGGAAGCCTCAAGGTGCTGGGTTTCGGAGCGCTTGCTAGAATCATGGTGCCCGGGGAGAGGCCCCGCACCGCGGGCCGATCGTAGAGTCAACACGAAGGGAGAGACGCGATGGCGACCGAGCGCGAAGGGAGGAGCGATGAGACCAGGCGCCCGGAGTACTTCGAGGCGAGCCTGAGCGTTCTCGGCTACCGGGAGGAGGGCGAGTGGGTCGCACTCGCGCTGGAGATGGACCTGCGGGGCTACGGCGCCACCTGGGAAGAGGCCCTGGACGATCTGCGCGACCTGGTGGACATGCAGATCACCTTCGCCCTGTCCAAGGGGGCGCCGGAGATGATCTGGAAGGACGCCGGCGAGGAGTACTGGAGGAAGTTCGAGCGGGCGCGCAAGGCGCAGCACGCTCGACTGCTCCGCGCCCTCCGGGGCGATCGGCGCAAGGGCGAGGCCAGGCTCCACGCCGGTGGGCTCGAGTTCCCGCCGCCCCACGTCATCGCCGCTCAGAAGGACCGCTTCCTGCCGGCGAATGGCTAAGCCGTACAAGTTCCGAAAGCTCGTCAAGAAGCTCAAGAAGCACGACCCGCGGTTCGAGATCTACGTGAACCGGGGCAAGGGGAGCGAGAGGATCATCTATCACCCGGATGTCAACGGGCGGCCGGCCTCCCATCCAGTGAAGTGCCACGGGGAGAACACGCAGCTTCGCAAGGGCGTGATCTCCTCGATCATCCGACGCTTCGATCTCCCGAAGGATCTGCTCTGAGCCCACCCTCCCGCGCCGAACCTCCACCCCGAAACGGCCGGCTTCAGCCGGCCGAGAGCGAGCAGAGCGAGCCGCAAACCGGCTTCAGCCGCCCGAACACGACCGCAGCGAGCCACCGCCTTCCGCCGATACACTCCTGATTCATGAAGGACTTCTTCGTCAGCTTCTTCTCGGCGGACCGGGCCTGGGCGGAGTGGATCGGGTGGCAGCTCCGGGAGGCGGGGTACTCGGTGGAGCTCCAGGGGTGGACCTGGGGCCCCGGAGCCAACTTCCCGCTGGAGATGGACCGGGCCGCCCGGGAGACCCGCCGGACTCTGGCGGTGCTGTCGCCGAGCTTCCTGGCGTCCGCCTACGCCGCCCCGGAGTGGGCGGCGGCGTTCCGGGAGGATCCGACGGGTCGGGGGCGCAAGCTGGTCCCGGTGAAGGTGCGGGAGTGTGCGCCGAAAGGAATGCTCGGCTCCCTGGACCCCATCGACCTGACCCCCCACGCGGACCCGGAGAGCGCCCGGAACACCCTGCTGAAGGGCCTGGAGCCGCCCGGGCCGCCGGACGAGGAGCCGGGGTTCCCGGGCGCCGGCGCCGACGACGCGACCGAGCAGGCCGGCCTCCCTGCCCGCCCGCCGGCCTTCCCCGGCGCCCTCCCGCCCCGCTGGAACGTGCCCCACCGGCGCAACCCCCACTTCGCCGGCCGGGAGGAGCTGCTGGCGAAGCTGGAGAAGAGGCTCCGAGTGAAGGGGAGCTCGGACGGGGCCACGCCGGGGCACGCGGCGCTGACCCAGGCGGGTTCGACCCGGGCGGGTTCGACCCGGACGACCCCGGCCCCGACCCAGACCGACCCGGTCCGGACCCTGCGGGGTCTCGGCGGGGTGGGCAAGACCCAGCTCGCCCTGGAGTACGTCTACCGCCACGCGGCCGAGTACCACACCGTCTGGTGGGTGCGGGCCGAGGACCCGGAGACCCTGACCCGGGACCTGGCCGCCCTGGCGGCGGAGCTGGGGCTGGCGGACCCGTCCCGGCCCGACCCCCAGGCCGAGGTGGCGGCCGTCCGGCGCTGGCTGGAGACCCACGGCGGCTGGCTGCTGGTGTTCGACAACACGGAGGACCCGGCCGGTCTGGAGCCCTACCTGCCCCGGGGCCGGACCGGGCCGGTGCTGATCACCTCCCGCCGGAGCGACTGGGACGGCGTCGCCGCCCCCTTCCCGGTGGACGTG
>JASFUJ010000044.1:0-10185 GCA_050050355.1 Acidobacteriota bacterium | reverse complement strand
CGGGCGTCCAGGAGCAGGTGCTCCGGCGGCGGGGAGAGCCCTTCCACGGCCCGGCGCATGGCCAGGAGGGCCGCGTGGTAGACGTTCAGCCGGTCGATCTCGGCCACCTCGGCCACGCCGATGGACCAGTCCGCGGCCGCGGCCTCGATCGCCCGGCCGACGGCCTCGCGCCGCGGCCGGTCGGCGATCTTCTTGGAGTCGTCGACGGCGCGGAGCTCTCCGCCGAGCCCGTCCTCCTGACCGAGCTCCGGCGGAAACACGACCGCCGCCGCCACCACCGGTCCGGCGAGCGGGCCGACTCCGGCCTCGTCGACGCCGGCGATCCGGGTGATCCCCGCCTTCCAGAGCACCCGCTCGAAGTTGAGCATGGAGTCGATCCGCCGGCGTTCCTCCTGCTCCCGGTCGCGGCGTCTGCGCAGGGCGTCGTGGATCCGGCGGACGCCGGTGCGGCGATCGCGGCGCAGGGTGGAGAGGAGGCGGCCGGTGACCGGCTCGTCACCGTGCAGGTAGCGTCGCTCGATCTCCGCGATCGACAGGTCGGACAGGTCGTCGGGCACGGTGCGATGCGGCGGCGGTCACGCCGTCCGGCGCGCCGGGGGCTCCGGTGGCGTCAGCCGCCGCGGGGCTCGAACGGCAGGTAGGGGTTGCGCCGGGCCCGCGTGAGGTACTCGGCGACGTCGCGCACGAGCTGGACGGTGGCCGCCTCGGTCAGCGCCGCCTGCTTGAACAGCACGAGGGCGGTCAGAGCCTGCCGGTGCACGTCCTGGGAGCGGAAGATCGGGTACATCTCCTCGGCCAGCCGCTTGACGTCCTCGGTCCGGCCTTCGCTCAGGAAGACCGCGGCCAGGTCGAGCGTGACCAGGGCGTCGTCGAAGGCCTGCTCCTGCTCGACGAAGACGGACCGCACCTCCTGGAGCGCGGCGATCGCCCTCTCCGTCTCCCCGACGCCGGCGGCGATCCGCCCTTCGAGCCAGCGGCGCCGCAGGTGGATCGAACGGTCCTCGGGGAAGTGGTCGTAGAGGGGGCGGATCCGCTCCAGGTGCTCGCGGGCCTCGGCGCTCCGGTCGGCATCGTCGAGGAAGGCCGCGATGTTGTGCTGGGCCCAGAGGATCAGGCGCTGGTCCCTCTGCGGGTCGAGCAGCTCCACGGCGTAGCGGAGCAGCTCCACAGCCTGCTCCGGCTGGCCGCCGGCGCCCGCCGCGCGCGCCATCTGGATCAGGGCGCTGCCCTCCTCGCGGTGGAGGCTCTGGGTCCGGTAGACCGTGGCCACGTCGTCGAGCAGGCGGATCGCGGCGTCGAAGCGGGACTGATCGACCCGGAGGGAGGCGAGCAGGCTCAGCACCTCGGCCCGCTCGGTGGGCGAGCCCGTGCCGTGGCGGAGCAGCTCGACGGCGCTACGGAGCTGCCGGTCGGCCCCGAACAGGTCTCCCGCCACCCGCTGGGCGTTGCCCAGCATGGCGTACGCGAGGGCCCGCGCGTCGGACACGAGACCGACACCGTAGAAGCCGGTGCACAGGCAGTCGGCCACCTCCACCGCCAGCTCGGCCAGCTCGACCGCCCGCGCCACGTCCCGGAAGCCCTCCCGCCGGCTCTCCTCCCGGAGGGCCTCGGCGAGGGCGAGCATCTGGTATCGGCGGCTCTTGCGTACGGTCTCGCGGCGCGCCGCGGGTGGGCGCAGCATGAGCTCGGAGACGAGCTCCGGGGCCAGGCCGGTCTCGAGCTCGATCAACAGCACCTTGCGCTCCAGCCAGGTGCCGTAGGAGCCCAGCAGGGCGTCCCGGTTCGCTCCTCCGAAGAGCCCCTTCCGGAGCGATCGCCGGCTGGTCTCGGTCAGGGTCAGGGCCAGCTCGCGCGCCTTGAAGAGGCAGGCCACGCAGCCGGCGCGCAGATGTTCCTCGACCGACCGGTCTTCGGGGCCCGGCAGGTCGCCCGAGAGGAACCGCTCGATCGCTTCCGGATCGGGGTGGGTTCGACGGTTGAAGGTCAGATTCATGCTCCGGTCCGCTCGGTCACACGACAGATCGATGAAGGCAGCCTATCAGGTGCACTCGGTTTCGGCGGATCCGGCGCCACTGCAAACGGTCGGATGCGGCCCCGGGCACCCGGACAGGCTTCGGGCGGTTCCCGATTCTTCGCACTTTTGAAACTGGGGGCAGTGTACCACGTCTCCCCCGAGCCCTCGCACCGGGAACGGTGGAGAGGGCTCGGGGGAGCGCGCGGTGGACGTCGATGTGACCCGTGATCACCCCCCGGGGGGGCGTTCCCGGTCACACGGCGCCGTTGGGGTCGATCGTGTACCGGCTCCGGGGTTCCAGGCCGCTCCACGAGGTGGCGGAGCTGCCGTTGGGGTCGATCGTGTACCGGCTCTGGCCGAAGACGGTGCCGAGGTCGTGCTCGACGGTCGGCGCCGCAGCCGTGGCCCGGTTGCCGTTGGGATCGATCGTGTACCGGCTCTGGCCGAAGACGGTGCCGAGGTCGTGCTCGACGGTCGGCGTCGCGGCCGTGGCCCGGTTGCCGTTGGGGTCGATCGTGTACCGGCTCGCGCCCCAGACGCGGGCCATCCAATCGAAGGCGTCGAGCACGAACGCCGGGACCACGGCGCTCAACGAGCCCGTCCAGCGCGCCGCACCGTCGTCGGCGGGGGCCGCGGCGGCGGGCACCGCGCTCAGGATCAGCGCCGCCAGGGCGAGCGCGATCACGAAACCGTTCCTCTTCTGCATTGTCTGCTGAATGTTCGACACGGGTCCTTCTCCCTTCTGGCGGGTCCCGGGTCGGCCGGTAGGGCCGATCGGTCCGCCGGTTCGTGAGGTTGGCGCTCGTTCCGGTCGGGCCGTTGCGTCCGGCCCGCGGCGAGCACCGGTTCCACCCGGAGCGACCGGACCGCGCGGTCCGACGCCCCGGGAGACGATCGATGATCATGGAAGATCTCGGAGGAGATTATCGAAGTACATGAAAATTCTGTAGGATCCCCGCAAAAGGGACCGATTCGCCGGGGCGCCGGGAGTGCCTGAGCGAAGGCCGGTTCCGCTCTTCGGTGATCCACGGGCTCGCCCAGGCGTTCGATTCGAAACCCGTCGGCCGGAGAGCGGCGGGGTACCCGGCATCTCGGGAGCGGCGGCTCGGGTGCGGCTCAGGGCCGGCTCAGGGCCGGCTCAGGGAAGACTCGACCCTAAGATACCGCAGAGGGTACCGGGGTTTCAGGCCCCGGGTGGTTCCGGGAGCGAAGATGGGGAGAATGGAGAGGAAGGAGGAATCTTGAGTCGAGACCGTTCAGGACTCCCGGTCGCCCTGGTGATCCAGGCGCTCTGTTTCGCGGTCGTCACCGGCGCCGCGGCCGGTTCCGTCTCCGACCGGCAGGAGCCGTCCGGGCCGCCCGGGTACGAGGGCTCCCGGTGGTGGGGCGAGGTGGAGGAGGTGGCGGCGTTGCTCGTGGAGGCCAGGTGGAAACGGGGCCTCGCGCGGAGCGAAGAGCTCGCCGACCGGGTGGTCCGCCGCTCCTGGCACGAGCCCGATCTCGCCCGGGTGCTCGCCGCCCTGTCGGTGCAGCGGGCGGTGGCCGAGTCGGCCCTGGGGCGGGACGACGACGCCCGGTGGCACGTCGGCGTCGCCCTCAACCTCGAGCCCGCCGCGACGGAGCGTCTCGAGCGGTACGGAGAGGCGGCCGAGCCCCTGCGCGGCGTCTCCCTGCGCCGGGAGGGGCACCTCCCGGACGGCACCGTGCCCCCGGTCCGCTTCACCACCCCCGGCTACGAGCCGGTGGAGGTGGTCCGGCCGCCGTCGACCGGGGACTTCGCGAACGTCCAGGCGCCCCACGAGCGGTTCCCCTCGGTGACCGTCGAGGTGGTCGTGGGCGAGGACGGCAGGGTGCGCCACCCGGTGGTGCTCAGCTCCTGGGTCAACCCGGTGGTGATCTACTGGACCCTGGAGCGGATCCGCACGGCGGACTACGAGATCCGCCCGGCGCGGATCGACGGCGAGCCGATCGCCGCGCTCGAGCGGATCGAGATGGAGTTCGAGCAGACCAGCCGCTGGTGAGGAGGGCGGTGGCGCCCCCTTCTCCCCTCGCGGGCTGCTAGTCTGTGCCCTCACCCCCCCCGGTGGCCCCTCGGGGCCGGGCGGGGGCGGATCCGAGCGGATCGACCCGGAACGGCTGAACCGAGTCCCCGTCCCGCGCTCCCGGAGCGAGCTCCCGGAGTGAGTGCCGGAGTGAGTGCCGAAGTGCCGAGGCGGAAGTGGTACTGGAGGAAGAGTGACAGACGCAGATCCCTGGAGCCGTCCGATCGTCCCGATCGTCGGCGTGGCCCTGCTGCTCCTGGCGGCCGGCCTCTTCGTGACCGCCTGCGGTGACGACGAGGCCGGAGCGGGAGCCACCGACGGAACCCAGGCCGGCCCCGTGAACGCGGTGCCCGTCGAGACCGTCCGGGTCCGGACGGCGACGCTGCGCGACACGGTGGGCGCCGCCGGCAGCCTGAACGCCCTCGAAGAGGTGGAGCTCCAGTCGGAGAGCACCGGGCCGGTGGTCCAGGTCCACTTCGAGGAGGGCACCCGGGTGGAGCGGGGCCGGACCCTGGTCACCATCGACCCGGACAAGCTCCGGAGCGAGCTCGGCGCCCGCCGGGCCGCCCTGGAGTCCGCCGAGGCCCGGCAGGAGCTCGCCCGCCGCACCTTCGAGCGCGTCCGCACGCTGTACGAGCGGGGCTCGGCCAGCCGGGAGGAGCTGGACGAGGCCGAGAGCGCCCGCGACCAGAACCGCGCCGACGTCCGCCGGCTCGCGTCCGAGATCGAGCTGATGGAAGAGCGCCTCGAGGACACCGTCGTCGCGGCCCCGTTCACCGGCATGATCTCCGAGCGGATGGTCGACGCCGGGGACTTCGTCGACGTGGGCGAGCCCCTGGCCACCCTCTACCGGATCGACACCCTGGAGGTCGCCTTCGGCCTGCCCGAGCGCTTCTACGACCGGGTGGCGCCGGGCCAGGAGGTGACCGCCACGGTGAGCGCCTACCCGGACCGGGAGTTCTCCGGCGAGGTCCGTTTCATCAGCCCGGCGGTGGACGTGGCCACCCGCACCTTCCGGGTCAAGGCCCGCATCGACAACTCCGAGGGTCTCCTCAAGCCGGGCACCTTCGCCGACGTCCGGGTGACCCTGGAGCGGCGGGAGGACCGGCCGGTGGTGCCGGAGGAGGCCCTGGTCAGCACGCGCTCCGGCTACATCGCGTTCGTCGTCGAGGACGGGACCGCCCACCGGCGCGAGGTGACCGTCGGCCTGCGCGAGCCCGGGCTGGCGGAGATCCGCGAGGGGCTGGAGGCCGGGGAGACCGTGGTCCGGGCCGGCCAGATGAACCTGGCGGACGGTGTGCCGATCGAGGTCGTGGACCGGGCTCCGCGCGCCGCGGGCGGTCCGGGGAGCCTGCCCCGATGATCTGGAACTTCTGCATCCGGCGGCCGGTGCTGACGGTCGTCCTCTTCCTGGTGGCGGCCATCTTCGGCCTCTACGGCTACCAGCAGATGCCGGTCCGGGAGATCCCGGACATCGACTTCCCGATCGTCAGCGTCAACGTGGTCCTGCCCGGGGCCGAGCCGGAGGTGATCGAGACCGAGATCATCGAGCCCCTGGAGGAGGAGATCAACACCATCGAGGGGCTCAAGGAGCTCACCTCCACCGCCCGCGAGCAGGTGGGCACGGTCACCGCCGAGTTCGAGCTCTGGCGCGACATCGACATCGCCGCCCAGGACGTGCGCGACCGGGTCGACCGGGCGCGGCGCGACCTTCCGGACGACATCGAGGCCCCGATCGTCTCCAAGCTCGATCCGGACGCCCAGGCGATCATGTGGCTCGCCCTCACCGGCGACGAGCGCTGGGACGAGGTGCGGGTCACCGAGTACGCCGACAAGGTGCTCAAGGAGCGCCTGGAGAACCTGCGGGGCGTCGGCCGGATCCAGGTGGGCGGCGCGCGCCTCTACGCCGTGCGGGTGCGCCTCGACCCGGACCGGCTCGCCGGCCACGGCCTGACCGTCCAGGACGTGATCCAGACCATCCGGGCCAACAACGTCGACATCCCCTCCGGCCGGGTGGAGAGCCGGGAGCGGGAGTTCCTGGTCAAGGTGCAGGGCCAGTTCGACGCGCCGGGGCCGATGAACGACCTGATCGTCGCCGTGCGCGACGGCCAGCCGGTGCGCATCCGCGACGTGGGGGAGGTGATCCCCGGGGTCGAGAACGACCGCCAGGTGGCCCGGTTCTCCGGCGAGCCGTCGGTCGGCCTGGGGGTGGTCAAACAGAGCGACGCCAACACGGTGGCCCTGGCCGAGAGCGTGCTCGAGCGGATGGAGGAGCTGGCGCGGGACTTCCCGCCGGGCCTGACCTACGAAGTGGCCGCCGACGACTCGACCTACATCGCCGAGTCGATCGAGGACCTGCTGCTGACCATCTTCCTCGCCACGATGCTGGTGGTGGTGGTGGTGCTCTTCTTCCTGCGCACCGGCTGGGGCACGCTGATCACCTCGCTCGCCATTCCCACGTCGCTCCTGGGCGGGATGGCCCTCATGTACCTGCTGGGCTTCAGCATCAACACCCTGACCATGCTGGGGCTGATCCTGGTGATCGGCATCGTGGTGGACGACGCCATCGTCATCCTGGAGAGCTGCTACCGCAAGCAGGAGCACGGCATGGAGCCGCGGCCGGCGGCGGAGGCGGGCACCACGGAGGTGGCGTTCGCGGCCATCGCCAACTCCCTGTCGCTGGCGGCGGTGTTCATCCCGGTGGCTTTCACCCAGGGGTTGATCGGGCGCTTCTTCAAGGAGTTCGGCCTGACGGTGACCTCGACGGTGTTCGCCTCCACCTTCACGGCCCTGACGCTCACCCCCATGCTCTGCGCCCGCTTCCTCCGGGTGCCGGAGCGCCACGGCAGGCTCTTCGAGAGGACCGAGCGCCACTGGCGCGCGATCGAGCGCTTCTACCACCGGGTGCTGGACCGGGCCTTCCGCCACCGGGCGCTCACGGTGCTGGTGGGCGCGGTCGCGTTCGGCCTGGCGATCGTGTTCTTCACCCAGCTCTCGACGGAGTTCGTGCCCAGCGTCGACCGCTCGGAGTTCCTGATCGCCTTCGAGACGCCGGAGGGCTCCACCCTCGGCGCCACCGACCGCTACGCCCGGCAGGTCGAGGACACCCTGAACGGGGTCCCGGAGGTGGAGCACTACTTCCAGGCGATCGGCCTGTCCCAGGGGGGCGGGCCGGGCGAGGTCAACGACGGCATCGTGTTCGTCCACCTGGTGCCCCGGGGGGAGCGGGACCGCCACCAGTCCGCGGTGATGCAGGACGTGCGCGAGCGCCTGGCCCGGCTGCCCGCGGGCCGGGCGTTCGTGATCGAGCCCGCGGTGGCCGGGCCGAGCGAGGCGCCCCTCCAGGTGGTCCTCCAGAGCCCGCACATCGAGGAGCTCGCCGACCGGCAGGAGGCGCTCATGGGGTGGATGCGGAGCCAGCCCCAGTTCGTCGGCGTCAACAGCGACCTGAAGCTCAACAAGCCGCAGGTGGAGATCACCATCCTCCGGGACCGGGCGTCGGAGCTGGGCATCAGCGTGGCCGACGTCTCCAACACGCTCCGCTTCCTGCTGGGCGAGCCGGAGGTCTCGGAGATCGAGAGCCGGAGCGAGCGCTACGAGGTGATCCCGGAGATCGCCGGCAAGGGGGAGCTGGTGCCCAGGACCCTGGAGCGGTTCTACGTGCGCGGCGGCGACGGCCAGCTCGTGCCGCTGGGCACCGTGGCGACCGTCGAGGAGTCGATCGGGCCGAGCGAGATCCACCACTTCAACCGGTTGCGGGCGGCGACCGTCTCGTCGTCGACCCCGCCCGGGGTGCCCCTGGGCGACGCCCTGACGGCGCTCGAAGGCAAGCTCGGGGAGATCCTCCCGTCCGGGTTCGACTACGAGCTCTCCGGCGAGGCCCAGGACTTCCAGGAGTCGTTCTTCTACCTGACCCTGGCGCTGGTCTTCTCGGTGGTGTTCATCTACCTGGTGCTGTCCGCCCAGTTCGAGAGCTGGCTCCACCCGCTGACCATCCTGGTGGCCCTGCCGCTCGCCGGCATCGGCGCCTTCGGCGCGCTCTGGCTGTTCGGGATGACGTTCAACATCTACAGCTTCATCGGGGTGATCATGCTCCTGGGCATGGCCACCAAGAACGCCATCCTGCTGATCGACTTCACCAACGTGTTGCGCCGCCGCGGCCACGGGCTGATCGAGGCGGCCAAGGAGGCGGCCCACGTGCGGCTGCGGCCGGTGCTGATGACCACCTTCTCGACGGTCCTCGGCATGCTGCCCATCGCCCTCGGCTTCGGCGCCGGTGGCGAGGCCCGCGCGCCCCTGGGCGTGGCGGTGGCCTGCGGCCTGCTGGCCACCACCTTCCTGACCCTGGTGATCATCCCGGTGGTCTACACCCTGTTCGACGCGCTCCAGAGGAAGCTGTTCGGCACCGCCGGGGCGCAGGCGGAGGGCTTGACCGGATCGGCCGGGTCCGAAGGGAGCCCCGCATGAAGCTGGTCCACGTGAGCGTCCAGGTCCAGTACACCGACCCGGTGGAGGCGATCCTGGCGGGCCAGGGTCTGCGCGTCTGGGCCCGCTACGGCCGGATCGCCGGGCGGGACTGCGACGGCCGGCACGAGGGCTCCCAGGCGTTCCCCGGGAACCTGACCGTGATCCAGGCCCAGGTGCCGGACGCCCGGGTCGACGCGGTGCTCGACGCCCTGCAGGAGTTCCGGCGGGCGAAGCGGGCCCACCGGCACCTGGAGGCGCTGGTACTGCCCATCGAGCGCAAGATCGGCGCGATCCGGGAGGTGGGGGACCGGCTGGAGGACGATCGGGAGGAGCCCGTCTCCGGGGCGGCTTCGGGGTCGAGCTCCGGAGCCGGCCCGGACCCCGAGACCGGTCCGGGCGCCGCCGGCCGGGCGCTCGCCCTGGGGCTGGCCCTGCTGCTGCCGCTCCTGGCCGGCTGCTCGGCGCGGCCGTGGGACGACCTGGCCCTGGGCGGCCCGCCCGGGCCGCGGCCCATCGAGCTGCCCGAGCCGCCCGAGCCGTCCGAGCTGGGGGCGGCGCCTACCCTGGATCAGGCCCCGGACCGGTCGCCGGCGCCGGCGACCGAAGAGGTCGCGGGCGGGACGGAGGAGGCCGTGGAGGGGGAGCGCCGGGTCCGCCTCTCCCGCGACGCCGCCCTGGTCACCGCCATCCTCAACAACCCGGGGCTCGAGGTCACCCGCTTCGGCCCGCGGATCGCCGGCATGGCGGTTCCGGAGGCGCTCGCCGCCTTCGATCCGCGTCTCACCGGGACGGCCTCCTACGAGGACGCCACGCGCCAGCTCACGGCGGTCCAGAGCTTCACCTTTCGAGATGGCGAGGGTGGCGGCGGGGACGGAGACGGCCAGCCCCAACCGGCCGTGCCGTTCTTCCTCGACCGCCAGAGCCTGAACGTCACCGGCACGCTCTCGACCCTCTTTCCCACCGGCACCGGCCTGGCGTTCGAGGGGGTGGTGGACCGCACCGACACCAACTTCACCCCCCGGGAGTACGAGGGCTCCTGGACCGTGGAGGTTCGCCAGCCGCTCCGGGAGGGGCGGGGCAAGGCCGTCAACCTGATCGCCCTGCGCCAGGCCAAGAACCGGGCCGTCCAGAGCGAGTGGCAGGTACGCCGGGCGGTGCTCGACCTGGTGGCCGGGGTGGAGCGGGCGTACTGGGACCTGGTGCTGGCCCAGGAGGTGGTGGGCATCCGGGAGTTCGGGGTGCGGCTCGCCGGCGAGCAGCTCGCCCTGAACGAGGACCTGGTGGACACCGGCCGGGCGGTGCGCTCGGCGGCGCTCTCGGCCCGGGCCGAGCGGGCGTCGCGCCGGGCGGACCTGGCGGACGCCGAGGGCCGGGTGCGCTCGCTGACGGTGGGCCTGCTCAGGCTGCTCAACCCCGGTTCGACCGGCCGGATCGACGGGCGGACGGTCCTCGATGCGGTCGACGCGCCGCGGGTGGAGCGGCTCCCGGTGGACGTGGAGGCGAGCGTGCGGGAGGCCCTGGAGCGTCGGCCGGAGGTGTTCCGGGACCGGATCGAGACCCTCAACCGGCGGCTGGACGTGGTGGCGGCCGAGGACGCCCTGAAGCCGGAGATCGACCTGGTGGCCGCGTACGGCCGCAGCAGCCTGGGCCTGGAGCTGGGGG
>JASFUJ010000043.1:0-10232 GCA_050050355.1 Acidobacteriota bacterium | reverse complement strand
ACGACGAGCCGGCCCCGCTCGGGCTCGACGCCGCGGCGGCCGTCGCCATCGTCGGCTCCCGCCGGGCGGACGCCTACGGACGCGAGAGCGCCGAGCTGTTCGGCCGCGAGCTGGCCGCCGCCGGCCTCACGGTGGTCTCCGGCTTCGCCCGCGGAGTCGACGCCGCCGCCCACCGCGGCGCGCTCGCGGCCCCCGTGGATCACCCGGGCCGGGCCGCCACCGTCGCGGTTCTCGGCTCGGGCCTCGGGGTCGACTACCCCCGGGGCCACCGGCGACTGGGGGATCGGATCGCCGAGCGCGGCGCCCTGGTGACCGAGTTCCCGTGCGGGGTGGAGCCGAGGGCGTGGCACTTCCCGGTCCGCAACCGGCTGATCGCCGCGCTCTCGGCCGCCACCCTGGTGGTCCGGGCGGCGCCCCGGTCGGGATCGCTGGTCACCGCCCGATTCGCCCTCGACCTGGGGCGCGACGTCTGCGCCGTGCCGGGACGCATCTTCGAGGAGCGCTCCATGGGCACCAACGCGCTCCTGGCCGACGGCGCCTACCCGGCGCTCCACCCGCGGGACGTGCTCGACCTGCTCGGCGTCCCGACCGCTCCGCCGCCCGCCCGAGCCCGAAGCGCCGGGTCCCCGGGGCCGGGTTCCACCGATGGATCGGCCGCCGGACCGGTCGATGCGCCGAAGAAGGGGTCGGTACGGGGCCTCCCGGGGCGCCTGCTGGCGAGCATGACGCCGGCCGAGCCGGAGTCGCCCGAGGCGCTCGCCGAGCGGGTCGGAGCACCGGTGGACCGGGTGCTCGGAGCGCTCCTGGAGCTGGAGCTCGCCGGTCGCGTGCGCCGCGAGCCGGGTCCCGCCTACGTCCGCCGGCCATGAGACGCTCCCCCTCCGACGCGAGCCCCTGCCTCCCCGCGCGGGGTAACGCAGCCTCTCGGTTGACAGCGACCATGCCAGCGGTGCTACGGTGCCTCACCAATCAGGCTCCCCGAACCCCTCCCCGACCGTCCGCGGTCGAGAGGACGATCCGCCGGTGGTGGAATAACCGGCCCCAAGGAACGCATTGACCCGAACCGTGAGCAAGAACCTGATCATCGTCGAGAGCCCCACCAAGACCCGGACGCTCAAGAAGTTCCTGGGCAAGGATTACCAGGTGGAAGCGTCCATGGGCCACATCCGGGACCTGGTCAAGAAGGACATGGGCATCGGACCCGGCTTCGAGCCCCACTACGAGGTGCTGGAGAAGAAGAAGACCGTGGTCAAGAAGCTCCGTCAGGCGGCGAAGAAGGCCGACACGGTCTACCTGGCTCCCGACCCGGACCGGGAGGGCGAAGCGATCGCCTGGCACATCGCCCAGATCCTCGACAAGGACCCGGAGCACGTCCAGCGGGTCACCTTCAACGAGATCACCAGGCGCGCGGTGCTCGCCGCGCTCGAGAACCCGCGCCAGATCGACGACCGCAAGGTCGACGCCCAGCAGGCCCGGCGCATCCTCGACCGGCTCATGGGGTTCCGGCTGTCGCCGCTGCTGTGGGAGAAGATCAAGCGGGGCCTGTCCGCGGGGCGGGTCCAGTCCGTGGCCCTCAAGATGGTCTGCGACCGGCAGGCCGAGATCGACGCCTTCATCCCCGAGGAGTACTGGAACCTGAGCGCCGACCTCGAAGCCGCCGAGCCCCCGCCGTTCACCGCCCGCCTGCACCACGTCGACGGCAAGAAGCGGCGGGTCGAGAACGAAGAGCAGGCCACCGAGATCGTCGAAGCCCTGAAGGCCGGCGAGTTCACCGTCCGCTCGATCGAGAAGAAGGAGTCCAAGCAGCGGCCCGGACCCCCGTTCATCACCAGCCGCCTGCAGCAGGACGCCGCCCGGCGCTTCGGCTTCTCCGTCAAGCGGACCATGGGGATCGCCCAGGGGCTTTACGAGGGCAAGGAGATCGGCGACCGGGGCTCGATCGGCCTGATCACCTACATGCGGACCGATTCCACCCGCGTGGCCGAAGAGGCCCTGACCGCAGGGCGCGAGTACATCGCCGCCACCTACGGCGAAAAGTCTCTGCCCTCGAAGCCGGTCCGCTACCGCTCCAAGAAGGGCGCCCAGGACGCTCACGAGGCGATCCGCCCCACCAACTTCGACCTGCCCCCGGAAACGGTCGAGAAGTACCTGAAGCCCGAGGACCTCAAGCTCTACAAGCTGATCTGGGACCGGTTCGTCGCCTCGCAGATGAAGCCGGCGGTCTTCGACGTGACCCAGGTGGACGTGGAGAACGGCCGCTACACCCTGCGCGCCCGGGGCAAGATCCTCAAGAGCCCAGGCTTCCTGGCGGTCTACCGGGAGGCGGTGGACGAGGACGCCCGGTCGAGCGACGGGAAGGGCGACGGCGATTCCGACAACGGCGAAGGCACCACCATGCCGGAGCTGAAGGAGGGCGAGGTCCTGAAGCTGCTCGAGCTCCACAGCGAGCAGAAGTTCACCCAACCGCCGGCCCGCTACAGCGAGGCGACGCTGGTCAAGGCGCTCGAGGAGAACGGCATCGGGCGACCGTCCACCTACGCCCAGATCCTGGCCACCCTCACCGACCGGGACTACGTGGACAAGGTCGAGAAGCGCTTCGCCCCGACGAACCTGGGCAAGCTGGTCAACAAGATGCTCCAGGGGAGCTTCCACGAGATCATCAACGAGGGCTACACGGCCGCCCTGGAGCAGGAGCTCGACCAGATCGAGGAGGGCAAGGTCCAGTGGCGCAAGGCCCTGGAGGAGTTCAACCAGCAGCTCTCCAAAGACCTGGAGGCGGCCAACGAGGAGATGCCCAACGTCAAGCGCGAGGGCGTCCCAACCGGCGAGTCCTGCCCGGAGTGCGGCAACGAGCTGGTGATGCGCTTCGGCCGCTACGGCAGCTTCCTCGGCTGCTCCAACTACCCGGAGTGCACCTACACGCGCGACCCGGAGACCGAGAAGGGCGACGAGGAGGACCTGCCTTCGGGCGAGGAGGTCCCGCCGTGCGAGAAGTGCGGCTCCCCCATGGTGCTGCGGCGCAGCCGCTACGGCGCCTTCTACGGCTGCAGCGCCTACCCGGAGTGCAAGAACATCCGCAAGACGCCGAAGGAGAAGCGCGCCGAGCCGAAGCCGACCGGCATCGCCTGCCCCGACTGCGGCAAGGGCGAGATCGCCGAGAAGCGCTCCCGGCGGGGGAAGATCTTCTACTCCTGCAACCGCTACCCGGACTGCAAGTACGCCCTCTGGAACAAGCCGGTCGACAGGAAGTGCCCGGAGTGCGACCACCCGTTCCTCATGGAGAAGACCACCAAGACCAAGGGTACGCGCCACCTGTGCCCCAACGAGGAGTGCGACTACGAGGATCTCGTCGCCCCGCCCGAGAAGGCCGCCTCGACCGGGAAAGGGGCCAAGAAGACGAAGGCCGGCTGACGCCCCGCACTCATGGTGCAGGCGCGGGGCTCGTCCTCACCCACCCATGGTGTAGCGGCGGGGCTCGTCCCCGCCCACCCCGATTCGTGTAAATTCGACGGCGTGACCCGCCGTCCGCCGCACCTCGCCCCGCTCCTCGCCCTCGTCCTCCTGGCCGGCTGCTTCGAGGAACCGGTCCAGGAGGAGCTCGAGATCCGCTTCGCCCCCGACGGCAAGGCCCGGGTCTCCCTCGCCACCACCTTCCTCTACGACGACGACCAGGACGACAACCCGCTGCTCCGGGCGCGGATCGAGGAGGAGCGGCGGCGCATCCTGCTGGGTGAGGACGACTGGAGCCCGCGCTTCGAGCGCATGCGCCCCGCGTCCCGCCGCTCGGTCTTCGAGCGCGAGGACGGCATCCTCACCGAGGCCCGCCAGACCGCCGAGGTCGACCTGGCCGACGACCCCGACGCGCTGAGCCGCTTCCTCTCCGACACCCTCGTCAACGCCTTCTACGTCGCCGAGGACGGCTGGGCCGAGCTCTCCCTGTACCCCCTCGCACCGGGCCGCGCCAGCCGTGGCGAACGGCAGCGCTACGAGCGCGCCGTGGGCCCGTGGACCGGGTCGATCGCCCGGTACCTGAAGGCCGCGAGCACGCTCTACGGCTACCTGGACGAGCATCCGGACCGGGCGGAGATCGCCTTCTCGGTCCTGCTGGAGGACGTGCTGCCGGAGGAGGACGGCGGCCGGCGGCCCCTGCTGTCGGCCGACGAGGAGGAGCTCGTGGAGGCGGTCGAGGACGCCATGGAGGACACCTGGTCGATCCTGCTGGTGGAGAGCCGCGAGTCGTACTCGCTCAACGAGATCTCACGGCTCGTGCACGACCCGTTTCCGGCCAGGGTGCGGGTCGAGCCGGGGGGAGCGCCCGACGAGGTGGAGGGCTTCGTCCCGGACCGGAACGGCCTGCTGGCGGTCCCCGGGATCTCGCTCTGGGAGGCCCTCGAATCGCTCGAGGGGGCCTGGCTGGAGCCCGATCCGTTGCTCCTCTACGTGAGCCGCTCCGGCGGGCTCACCGGCACCCCGGGTGCCGAGCTCACCCTGGAGGAGATCGTCGCCCGGGAGCGCCGGGCCGCAGATCCGGCACCGGACGCCGAGGAGATCCGCGCCCGGATCGAGGCCGCCCTGGAGCCGGCGCCGGTCTACCGGGTGCTGTGGAGTCTCTGATCGCCCCTATCCCCCTCGCCGGCGGCGGACTCGCCATACGAGCACCGCGGCCACGATCAGCAACACGGCCGCCGAGGCTGCCAGAGCCCCCCCGGGAACGCCCCGGCGCCCTCCCGGCACGGGAACCGCGCCACCGTCGCCCAGCACCACCAGCCCGGCCCAGCCGGCGGCCGGCTCGCCGGCTTCGATGGCCTCGCGGCGGGCTCCGTGGAGGGCCTGGCCGACCGTGGCGCCGTCCGCGAGCCGCCGGTAGAAGCGGTCGAACAGGGCGGCGGACTCGTCGTCCCGCAGCGGCCAGAGGCTCGCGATCACGCCGTGGGCGCCGGCCTGGAAGAAGGCCCGGGCGAGGCTCATGACCCCCTCGCCCCGCAGCACGGTGCCGTCCGCGCTCCGGCAGGATGCCAGCACCACGGTCCGCCCACCCAGGTCGAGGCCTGCGATCTCCCCGGCCTCGAGCAGACCGTCCCGCCCTCCTCCCCGGCCGGTCCGCACGGCGTCACCTCCCCGGCCGCGCCGTCCGCCCGCTGACCCGGCGGCCAGCAGCACCGCCGAGCGCTCGGGATGGTCCTCGTCGGTCACCGCGTGGGCGGCGAAGTGGAGGAGCCCGAAGCTCCGGAGGTCGAGCCCCGTGAGCGCCTCCTCCGAGGCCTCCGGGCCGATCAGGAGCAACCCGCCGCCGAGGGCCCGCACCGCCGCGCGGCCCTCCCGGCGGGCGTGGGGCAGACGCCCGAACGTCTCCCCCCGGAAGGCCGCCGGGCCCCGGGCCTGGGCGATCCGCGGGTCGCCGGCCGGGCCCGCCCCCGGCTCGGTCAGGTCGGAGTCGTCGAGGTCAGAGCCGGCCAGGTCGGGATCCGCGAGCACCAGGAGCGGCCGCTCCGGCGGCGCCGGCCGCTCCTGGCGCCAGTGGAGCCAGAGCGTGGCCGACGGCGCCCGGGCGAGCTCGTAGCGGAACCCCAGCGGCTCGGCCTCGTCGGAGGACCGCAGGGCGGCGAACGGCAACCGGTGGAGCGCATCGTCCGGAACCAGGATCAGCCGCTCCACCTCCGGCGGCAGCTCCGCCAGCGCCGGCGCCAGCAGCGTGTCGTACAGGTGGACGGACGGCCCCGCCTCCGCTCCGTCCCGCCGCTCCAGCAGCCCCTCGAACAACCACACCGCCCGGCGCACCTCCAACCGGCCGGGGAGCCGGTGGACCCGCACGCGGTCGCGGGTGACCACCATCAGCCAGGAGCCGCCGCCGAAGTCTCCCGCCAGATCCTCCCAGGGGGCGATCTGGAAGGCGAGGAAGGCCTCCTCCGGCGCGAGCGCGGCCCGCACCCGGTCGAGCCCGGCGAAGCGGTCGGGCCGCGAGAGCTCCCGGGCCTCGACGGCCCGAACGAGCGGGGCGTCGGTCCGCCGGAGCCAGTCGGTCAGGGCGCGGGCCCGCTCGCGCTCGCCGACGCGGAAGGCCTCGCGCACGGCCACCTCCTCCGGGAGCCCCCGACCCGCCTCGTCCAGGATCCTCCCGAGCAGCCACGAGTAGTCGTCCGCCCAGGTCGAGAAGAGCCCCGCCTGGACCGCCGAGCCCTCCGGCTGGAGATCGCGCAGCCGCTCGATCGCATCCAGCGCCTCCCACGAATCCTCGACCGCCCGCTCGGCCGGTCCGGCACGCCACCGGACCCGCATGAGCTCGCGCCAGGCGAACGCCTGCGACCAGGAGTCTTTCGCTTCGCGGGCGAGCTCCAGAGCCCGTTCCACCAGGTCCACGGCCCGGTCGGGATCGGCTCTGGTCAGGTGTCGGGCCAGGGCGTTCAGACAGTAGCTGCGGTCACGGTCCGTCCGGGCGACGCGGGAGCAGGTCTCGAGATGCCCGCGCCCGTCCGGGCCGGGATCCAGCACGCCGAGGATCCAGTGCGCCTTCGCCTCGACGTCCGCGTTTCCGGCCCGCCGCGCCGCCTCGAGAGCCGCTCGCGCCCGCTCCCGCACCGCCGCGAGCCCGCGGTCGGACGGAGTCTCGGCGAGCTCTTCGACCGCCACGCGTGCGATCCCGTACGAAGCGGCGGCCTCGGCGGCCGGGAACCCGACCTCGACGGAGAGGGCGGCCAGGTCGCGGAAGATGCGCTCGGCGGTCCGCACGCGGCCCTGCTCCAGCGTGATGTTGCCGAGCGTCAGGAGGCATTCGATCCGCGTTCTGGCGGGGCCGCCGGTGCACGGCTCGCCGTCGTCACCGTCCGCCGGGCCCCGCAGGAGACGCTCGGCCCGGTCGAGGTCTCCACCCCGCTGGGCCAGTTGACGCGCCAGCGCCACCCGGCCGTGGGACTCGAGATCGGGATCGCCACTGGCCATGGCGACCCGGGCCGCGGTCTCCGCCTCCCGGTCGGCCGCGTCGGTCAGGCCGAGCCTGAAGAGCTGCTGGGCCCGGTTCTCCCGGGCGTAGACCTCTCCGGTCGCGTCGCCCGTCCGGCCGAACGCCGCGGCCGCGCGCTCGAAATGAGCCGCCGAGGCTCGGGTGTCGTCCCAGGCCAGCAGACCCAGGTAGAAGCTGGGCCAGGGGGCCTCCCGATGCCGGTCGGCGATCTCCCGGAGCCGGAGCTCCGCCCGCTCCCCCTCCGCACCCCCCTCCCGCGCCAGCCCGTGAAGGCACGACGAGGCGGCGCGGCCAGCGGGATCCTCGGCCAGGAGCGGTGCGCAACCCTCGGCGGCGCGCGCCGCCGGAGCCGGTCCGGCCGCAGCGAGGCACGCCACCACGAGGAGCGGCATCCACCGCCGCGGACCCCCGCGGCGATCACTCCGCGCAGCGGTTCTTCGCGTCGAATCGCCCAAATCGGTGGCATGCCCCCGCGGGTCGCCGAGGCTGTCTACGCATCGTCCGGCGGCTCGGTCCCTTCGCTGCCGCCCCATTCCGGCGGACTGACGCTCTCGGTCCGGAAGAAGAAGCCGGCCTCGTAGGTGGTGGTCTTCTCGTCGGACGAGGAACCTCCATCGTCGGTCGCGGGCGCCTGCGCCGCGAGCATCTGAGGCGGGGGCGCAGGAGGCGCAGGAGGCTCCTGGGCGGCCGCCCGCTCCGCGCCGGAAGCCCGCATCTCCCGGACCGGCGCCTGCTCCGCCTCCGCCCGGCGCTTCGGCGGAAACTGCCACTGCCGCACCACGCGTCCGTCGACGATCTTGCGAACGAAGATCCCGAGCTCGACGCGGGTCCTCCGGAGGACCCGCTCGTCCCGCGCTCTCGCGGCGACCCGCGAATCCGGTGTCTCGTCCGTCTCACCACTCTGTGCTTGCCTGTACTCCTCGACACTCTGCGGCGTGCTGCTCATGGCTACCTCCTCTTCAGGGTTCGCCCCCGAGCCGACCGCTCGATCGCCGAGCTCGCGCTCGACGACGGTCGCTCCGGGATCGGTGGCTCGTCGAGGAGGGCACCGCGCCCTCCGCCCACGAGAGAGGAAACGAGCCCGGTCCGTGGATTCCCTCACCCGGAAACGCCACGCCGGAAGCCGGATCAGACGGTCTGGAGCCTTGGGCGAGAGTCTACCGGATTCCCCCCGGCGCCGAGCCGAGCCCTACCCGGCCCTACTCGAGTGGGGTCTCGAAGGTGGGCGAGGTGACGCGGCGGCCTTCGGCCGTGATCGCCTCGACCCTCCAGAGGAGCGTGGTACCGGACGGCAGCCCCTCGAGAGCCTCGCCCGGGATCCGGTAGCGGGGCTCCTCGAGACCGGAGGCGTCGGCGACCGTGGCGAACGCCTCGGTGGACACCAGCTCGGTGGACACCAGAACGTCGTAGACCGTGCCCTCGGGAGACCCCGCCGGGACGGCAGCCCAGCGCAACACCGGCTCGGCCCGCGGGATCGGCTCGTTCTCCGGCAGGAGGGATTCGATGCTCTCCCCGGCCGTCTCTCCTCCCTGCCGGTACACCGCCGGTGAGATCTCCTCCGGGGCCGGCTGCAGGCTCCACCAGACCCCGGCAACGCCGAGGGCGAGCACGGCCGCCGCCGCCGCGGCGGCCCGGACCAGGAGCGGGGTCGGGAACCGGACGATCCGCCCGCGGCCGGGCTCCGAAGCGCCCGGCTCCGGAAGGTCCTCCGCGGACCGGGCGCCGGGAGCGGCCTCTTCCTGTTCGAACGCCACACCCAGACGCCATTCCTGGGCGCAGGCGGGGCAGTCCACCAGGTGATCGAGGACCCGGCGGACCTCGTCGGCGGAGCTCTCCCCGCGGAGCGCGTGCCAGAGCCGCCCGGCCGTCGGGCACGCCGCCGGATCGGGGCGTTCGGTGTCCACGTGGAAGGCTTCCCGGAGGCGGATGAGCTGCACCTCGTCGAAGCTCCCGACGGAGCGGTCTTCGGGTTCGTGCGTGCTCATAGTTGCACCCCTCGGCCCTCCAGACAGTGGCGGAGGTCCGCCAGTCCACGATAGATCAGGTTCTCCGCTCGCTTCCGGTCCCAGCCCATGGCACCTCCCACTTCCTTGATGCGGTACCCCTGGAGGTACAGGGTCACCGCGTGACGCCGGGGGCGGACGAGCTCGCCGAGACATCCGCGGATCGCGCGCCCCGCCTCCCGGGCGGCCGATCGTCGCTCCGGGTCCGGGGTGAAGCTCTGGACCGGGACCGGCGCGCCTTCGTCGTCATCCAGGGGAACCTCCCGGCGCCGCTTGCGGCGGCGAATCTCGTCGACGACGGCGCTGTAGGCCGCCTTCCTCAAGTAGAACGACGAAACCTGGTCGGTTCCCTCACCACCGCCACCCCCGGGGTTCGCGTCGAGCACGCGGAGGAGCGCGGTCTGCACCAGGTCGTCCGCCTCGGACCGGAGCCACGGGGGGCACGTCTTGCGCACCGAGAGCACGAGCTGCCCTCGCAGACGTTCCACCTGCTGCTCCGGAACCACGAATGCTCCGCGGGACGTCACGATGCTCAGGAGCCCCGTGTCCCGGCCCCGGAGCGACCGTGTGAGTCGGCCGTTCCCGTCACGGTGACACCTAGTGGGGAACCCGGACGTCGCCCGACGAGCCCTCGAGGCCGATGGCGAACATCCGCTCCAGGTCGTGGTGCGAGTAGACGCGGAACGCGGTGAGCGTCTCCGAGTGGGTGATGCCCTGGACCTTGAGCATCTCGTTGGTGACCACCTCGGCCAGCTCGTCGGTGCCCTTGGTCCGGACCATCACCACCAGGTCGTAGCGCCCGGCCACCGAGTAGACCTCGGTGACGCCGTGGATGTCCAGGATCTTCTGAGCCACCTCGTTGATCCGGTCGCTCTTGACGTTCAGCAGTACGACGGTCGTGACCATGGATTGTTCCCTCCCTTCCCTGCGTTGGCTGTCAGGCACGGTCGGTCACCCGATCGCGAGTCCCCCGAATGTTCTTCCTATAATGACACCACGATCCCCATGAGCTACGAACCCGTCCACGTCATCGGCGGCGGTCTCGCCGGCAGCGAGTGCGCCTGGCAGCTCGCCACGCGGGGCCTGCCGGTCGTCCTCCACGAGATGCGCCCCCGGCGCTCGACCCCGGCCCACACCGGCGGCGACCTGGCCGAGCTGGTGTGCTCCAACTCGCTCCGCAGCGACGACCCGGAGCACGCGGCGGGCCTGTTGAAGCGGGAGATGGAGGCGTTCGGGTCCCTGATCATCGCCGCCGCCCGCCACGCCGCGGT
>JASFUJ010000042.1:0-10273 GCA_050050355.1 Acidobacteriota bacterium | reverse complement strand
GCCCCGGTGGTCCGCGCCGACGGCGGCGTCACCGACCAACGCCTGTCGGAGAACGGCCTTCTGCCGATCGAGCAGATCCCCGGCTTCGACCGGGACCTCACGCTCTACGACGTGGGCTTCGACGCCTCCTGGGAGCTGGATCTGTTCGGGCGCACCCGGCGCGCCGTGGAGGCCGCCGGCGCCCGGCTGGACGAGGCCGACGCGCTGCGCCGCGGCGCCCGGATGACGGTGGCGGCGGAGGTGGCGCGGGTCTATCTCGAGCTGCGGGGCGCCCAGCGACGCCTGGAGGCCCTGCACGAGGCCCTCGCCGCGGCCCGCCGCACCCGCGACCTGGTGGAGCTCCAGGTGCAGGCCGGCGAGGTGGCCGCGGCGCGCCTGGCCCAGGTGGAGGCCGATCTCACGGCGCTCGACGCCCGGGTCCCCGCACTGGAAGGCGAGATCCGCGCCACCGTCCTGTCCCTCGGCGTGCTGATGGGAGACCTGCCCGAATCCGAGCTGGGGCTCCTGGAGCCGGGTCCGGCCGGGATGGGGCTCCCCGCTCCCCTGCCCCTGCCCGCCCTGCCGGTGGGCGAGCGGGCCGAGCTCCTCCGCCGCCGCCCCGACGTCCGCGCCGCCGAGCGGCGCCTGGCGGCGGCCACCGCGGGGATCGGCGTGGCCACCGCCGAGCTCTTCCCGCGCCTGTCCATCGGCGCCGCCGGCGGGTTCCAGGCCATGACTCCGGGTGACCTGGTGCGCGCCGGCAGCGAGACCTGGGCCCTCGGGCCGTTGATCTCCTGGCGGATCTTCGACGGCGGCAGGGTGCGGGCCGAGATCCGCGCCGCGGAGGCGCGCACCGAGGCCGCGGCGCTGGGGTACGAGCAGGCGGTCCGGGAAGCCCTCGGCGACGCCGAGCGGGCGCTCACCCGCTACCGCCACGGCCTCGAGGCTCTCGACCGCCAGGCCGCCGCGGTCGACGCCGCCCGCCGCAACCGCGAGTACGCCCGGCTCCGCCACGAGGCCGGCGAGGCCCCCCTGTTCGAGCTCCTCGACGCCGACCGGACCCTGGCCCGGGCCCGCGAGACCTACGCCGAGATCCACACCCGGGTCGCCACCGGCCTGGTGGCCCTGTTCAAGGCGCTGGGTGGTGGGTGGGAGGGACCCCGGAGCCCCGAGGGGGATGCGCCTGCGGCCCGGCCGGCCGGCTGACGCCGGTCTTGCGGCTCGCGCCACTCGCTTCCGGCCGGCCGACGCCGGTAGGGTGGCTCGCGCCACTCGCTTCCGGCTGGCCGACGCCGGTAGGGTGGCTCGCTGCGCTCGCGGTCGGCCGGGGCAGAGCCCGGCCGCTTCGAGCTGGACGGTCGCCATCGAACCCCGGCCGACCGGGGCTTCCGGCCGGGGAGCCCCGTCAGGAGGTCAGCTCCTCGGACGCGCGCCGGGCGAGAAGGTCGAACCCCGCCCGCTCGGCCTCGACGGCGACCTGTCGGAACAGCATGGCGCCGTGATTGCGGTCACCCAGCTCCGCTTCGGCCCGGGCGACGAGGAGCTTGGCGTCGAGCCGGAGGGGAACCTGGTAACCGGGGGGCACCGACTCGAGCGCCCGCTCGATCTCCGTGATCGCCAAGCGGCCTTCCCCGGCCGCGAGCGCCACGCGAGCCGACGAGATTCCCGCGAGAAGCGAATGCTCCACATCCTCGAACGCGATGCGTTCCGCGAGCGCCCGGGCGCTCTGCCTCGCCTCCTGCAACCTTCCCTGGGAGGCGAGGGCGTGCACGAGCTGATAGAGGCCGGGAATCTCGGCGGACCGGAACTCGTCGGCCGCGAGATCCCGGATCGCGGCCCGGGCCATCTCCTCCGCCTCGGCGAACCGTCCATACCGGTTGTGGATCCCCGCCACGTCCGCCCTCGCCCGGGCCGCAAGACCCCGATGCTCGATCTGCTCGAACACCCCGAGGGCCTCGTTGGCCGCCGCCAACGCCTCGTCTTCGCGGTCGCGGATGAGAGCGATCTCGCTCCGGACCAGCGCCGCCTGCCCGGTGACGCTCGGTGTGTCGATCGCGTCCAGCCGCGGCTCGACGTCCCGTTCCAGGCGTCGTTCCGCCGCCTCCACGTCCCCTTCGAGAAGAGACAGCTTCGTCAGGTTCATCGACGCGAGCGTCGCCATGAGGGGCGCGCTCTGGCGCTCGGAGAGATCGGCCGACTCCTCCCAGGCGTCCCGTGCGCGCCGGTGCTCCCCGCGTCGCCCGTAAAGGGCTCCGAGGTTGTTGAGAAGCGTGGCCAGAGCCTGGGGAGGACCGACCCGCCTCCGGAGGTCGAGCGCCCGCTCGAACGCTGCCTCCGCCGCGCGAAAGTCGTTTCGGAGCAGGTGCACCAGGGCCAGGTTCCCCTCGATCTTCGCCAGGTCGGCATCCGCACCGAGCTCTCGAAATAGCGCCCCGGCCCCGTGGAACCGCTCCTCCGCCAGGTTCAGGCGCCCCTGGTGGAGCAGATCGGCGCCCGAGTTGATGAGCACTCTCGCCTCCGCGCCGGAGTCTTCGAGCTCCCGAGCCAGGGTCAACGCCGCGTCGTACTCCTCCATGCAGCGGTCGACCTCTCCCCGGACCTCGCAGTGGAGGCTCGCGAACCAGGTCAGGACATCGAGACGGCGCCGGGAGTCGCCGAGCCGGGTGGTGATCTCCAGGGCTTCGGCGAGCGCTCCGAGACCCTGGTCCCCCCGGCCGAGCGTGCGTAGCGCCAGGCCCTCGAGCCACCGTGCTTCGGCCAGGATCCCCGGCTGCTCCCGGCGCTCGGCCAGGGCGGCGGCACGACGTGCGGCGTCGAGCTGCCGCTCCGCGTCGTACAGCTCCCTCGCGATCCTCGCCTCGAGGATCGCGAGCAGGCCCAGGTCCCGTTCGTCCGTCACGGCGGTGGAGTACGACTCCAGGACACGCTGCGCCTGTTCCGCCTGGCCACTGGCGATCTGCGCGTTCACCAATCGCACGAGGTGGCCGAGGCGATCCGGCTCGAGGGCGTGGAGCGACCGGTACCGCTCGGCGGCGTCCGCGAATCGGTCCTGGGCTTCCAGGGAGCGCGCCTCGATCCGGAGCCGCAGGGGCCGGTCCGGGTCCTCCGCCAGCTCGGCCGCGCGGAGGGCCTCCGCCCGCGCCCGCTTCGGCCGGCCGAGGGCGGACCAGGCTTCCGACAGGGCGAGGCGAGCCGGAACGTGCGCAGGCTCTTCCTCGACGACGGCCTCGAGGGCTCTGCGGGCGGCGACCGGATCGAGGTGCTGGAGCGCCCGGAGGCCCTCGAGATACCGCTGCCGCGCCGCCGGGGCGATCGCGTCCTCCCCGGTGGCCGGTCCGCGTGGAGGTCCCTCGGCGGTCGGGGGCCCCGCCGACCCCACCGAGAGAAGGAGCAGGATCAGCCAGGCGAGCCGCAGGTGCCGGGCGACCGTCCGGGAGCAGAAGCCGCGGTCGGCAGCCAGGGGGAGGGTGTCGAGCGCCCCGGCGAGCTCGGCGCCGTCCGAGGGCCGCTCCGCGGGATCCTCCGCGAGACAGGACGCGAGGATGCGCCGCCAGGGCAGAGGCACCCGGCCCGTGCCCCGGATCGGCTCGCCCGGGACCGGCAGATCACCGGTCAGCATCTCGTGGAGGACACAGCCGAGGGCGAAGGTGTCCGTCGCAGGGGACACCGGCCCTCCGAGCCGCTGCTCCGGAGCCATGTAGCCCGGAGTCCCGCGCCCCCGGGAATCGGCGGCCGCGACCTGGCTGATGCTCCGGGCCAGCCCGAAGTCGGCGATCACCGCCCGCAAGCCGCCGGAGGAGGGCGTCAGGACGATGTTCGAGCTCTTGAAATCGAGATGGAGGACGCCCGCGCCGTGGGCGGCGGCGAGGCCCGCGGCGAGCTGACGGGCGACCGGAGCGGCGACCTCCGGCGCCATCGGGCCGTCACGACGGATCCTGTGGGCCAGGGTCTCCCCCTCCAGCAGCTCCATCGCCATCACGGGGATCTCCACCGTCGCGCCGGCGGCGTCCCGGGAGCGGTGACGGAACAGGTCGTAGATCCGGCAGACGTTGGGGTGCGTGACCTCGCGCGCCGCCAGGACCTCCGAGCGCAGGCGCTCGAATCTCCCCGAACGGCCGGCGAGCTCCGGGTGGATCGCCTTCAACGCGATCCGCCGACCGAGAAGCAGGTCGTGGGCGGAGTAGATCTGGCCGCCGCCGCCCCGGCCCAGGAGCCCGGCGATCCGGAAGCGACCGGCGACCATCTCCCCCCTCGCGAAGAGGTCCCTCGGCTCGGCGCGCGGGGCGTCTCCGTGGACGGGACAGGTGGCCGTGGCCGGAGTCCGATCGGCCCCACCGACCCCTGTCCGGCCGCCCGAGCCGCGACGCGTCTCGGGCTCTTCGGATCTTCGGGTCTCGATCGGGCGGTGGGTCCTCATCAACGCAACGTCGTGTTCAGAAAACGCAATGCTATCCTGTCGGCGCAGTGCTACGACTTCCGGATCAACCGATCTCCGACCGGTGAGCCCGCCACCGAGCAGGCCGCCGAGCTCCGCGCCAGCCCGGCTCGCCCTGGCGGGCGACCTCGCAGGCCGTCGGCGCGTCTACCTCCTGCACCCCGGAACCAGCTTCCTCGGATCGGGTCCCGACAACGACCTCGTGCTGCCGGTCGCCGGGGTGTCCCGCCGTCATCTGGAGCTCCGGGTCGATGCCGGAGAGCTGGAGATCGAGGACCTGGGAAGCAAGAACGGTACCTTCGTCGACGGGCGCCGCGTCGTTCGGGCGATCGTGCCGCCGGGAAGCCAGATCGGCGTCGGACCGGTGGAGCTCAGCGTCGAGGAGATCCCGCCGGAGGACGCGTCGATCGCGATCCCCGGCCTCGGAGCGGGTCCTTCGGCCGCTCCGGAGTCCGTGGCCGAGCCCGAGGTGCCGACCGCTCACCTGCCGTCCTTCGCTCCCCAGGTGCTGCGCCGATGGCTCGCCGCCCTGGACCGCTCCCTGGATCTGGTCGATCCCGCCCCGGCGACCGTCGGGCCTCACCAGGTGCTCACCAACGTCCTCCACGAGCTCGACTGCTCGGCCGCCTGCCTCCTCGAGGTCCGGAAGGGGGCCCCACGGGTCCTCGCGGCGGCCGGCGCCGTGCGCGAGCTGGAGTTGCTGGAGCTGGCCGAAAGGGTCGTCCGGGACGTCGCGGACGGTGCGGCGTCTCCCGGTTTCGTGCTTCGGGACGAGCCCGTTCCCGCGGCGGCCTGGGTCGAGCGCACCGCGCACGGCGTCCGGGGGCTCGCTCTCGCGGGAGACGTTCCTGCGCGGGAAGAGAGCGAGACTCTTCTCAGGCTGCTGCTGCGGGCCCTCGGGCGCGGACTGCCCGGCGGCGAGCGCCCCGGCGACGAGGCCCCCAAAACGGGGGCCGGCGCCCGGCGGGTCGACCGGCTCCGGTATCCGCCGGGATACGTGGTCAGCCGGGACCCGTCGATGGTCGACCTCTACCGCCGCATCGCCGCGACCGCGGCGTCGGAGGACCCGGTGCTGCTCACCGGGGAGACGGGCACGGGCAAGGAGCCCGCGGCGCGGATCGTTCACCTGAGCTCCCGGCGTGGCGACGGACCCTACGTGGTGGTCAACTGCGCGGCGATTCCCGCCGAGCTTCTCGAAGCCGAGCTCTTCGGCGTCGCCCCGGGGGCCGCGACCGGCGTGACCGAGCGGACCGGTCACTTCCTCGCCGCCCGTGGCGGCACGCTGGTTCTCGACGAGCTCGGCGAGCTGCCGATCGGCCTCCAGGCCAAGCTCCTGCGAGCGATCGAAAACCGGGAGGTTCCGCGGCTCGGCGGCGGCGTGGAGCACTCCGACGCCCGCCTCGTGGCCACCACCAACCGCGACCTGCGGGAGCGGATCGCGGTCGGGGCGTTCCGGGCCGACCTGTACTACCGGATCGCCACCCACGAGCTGTCGGTGCCGCCGCTGCGCGACCGGGTCTCGGACATCCCCGTCCTGCTGGAGCACTTCCTGGCCAGGACCGCGCGCGAGCAGGGGAGATCGGTCGCCGGGATCAGCGCCGGCGCCCTCGAGCTCTTCGTCTCCCATCCGTGGCCGGGCAACGTCCGGGAGCTGGAGAACGAGGTCCGCCGGCTCGTCGCCGCCTGCCCGGAGGGGGGACTGATCGACTCGGGGATGGTCTCCGAGGCGATCCGAGACGCAAGCCGGGGCCCGCGGACGGGCGGCACGGCCCGCGCGGGACAGTCCGGCTCCCTGCCGGACCGGATCGCCCGCCTCGAGCGCGAGGCGATCGAGAGCGCCCTGGTCGCGACGCACGGCAACCGCTCCGAGGCGGCCCGGCGGCTGGGAATCCACCGCAACAGCCTGGCGGACAAGATCCGCCGGCTGGAGATCGATCCGAGCGCGCTGTTCGACCGCGGCTCGCGCCGCTGAGTCCCTCGCTCGTGCCCGGTCGCCGTGCGCCGCTTGCCCCGCCACCGGGCGAAGACCGTGTCGTCCCGCAATCCCGAAAGGATCGCGAGATCTCCCCCAACTCTCTACGGATCAGATATTTAGCCGGCTGAATCGAGCGTCCGGGGGCGCTGGTACCACGGTTGCTATGAGACCTCGGTACGGCCCGGCTCCATCGAGCCCGGCGACGCCAGCAACCGTGGAAGGGAGATCGCCCATGAAGGTCCGCCTGTTCCTGCTCACGATCCTCCTCGCACTCCCCTTCGCCGAGGCGCGAGCCGACACGGATCCTCCGGTTGCCCACGCCGGCACTCCCGGATGGAACGAGCTGCTCCGGGGCTCGGTGACCCTCCGCGGTTGGGCCACCGACGCCTCCGGGGTGGTCCTGGTCCAGTTCCTGGTCGACGGCTCGACGGTCGGGATCCAAGACCTGTGGTACGGCCGCTCCGTGCCGGGCGCATGCGACCTCCACAGCTACCTGAACGACCCCAATTGCCCCTATGTCGGCTGGCTGGGAACCCTGGTCACGACGCAGTTGACCGACGGCCCCCACACCCTGACGGTCACCGCGTGGGACGGCATGATGAACTATTGGAAGTTCGACCGGCCCATCCGGGTGGACAACACGCTGCCATACCTCAACGTCACCAACCCGTCGCAGGGCGCCGTGGTGCGGGACAACCAGACCATCTTCGTCTCCTCCTCGGACTGGGGGGCGACGGGGAGCGGAGTCGCCCGCGTGGAGGTTCGAGTCAACGGCACTCTGCTCTCCACCGACACGAGCGCTCCGTATTCCTACCTCTGGGACACCAGGAACCAGGGCAACGAAGGGACGAACACGATCAACGTCAAGTCCTACGACGTGGCCGGGAACGTCACCAGCGTGACCCGGACGGTGACGGTGGACAACACGCCCCCGAGCGCGACGCTCACTGCCCCGTCGAACGGGGCGATCGTTCGTTCCACCGTACCGCTGACGGCCTCGGCCTGGGACAACGTGGGGATCTCGAGCGTCCGCTTCTGGGTCGACGGCCAGCACCTCTCTGGTGACGCGACGTCCCCCTACACCGCGTCATGGGATACGACCTCGGTCACCGAGGGCACGCATTCGATCTACGCGCGGGCCCACGACCTGACCAGCCTGTCGGGCCAGTCGCAGACCGTCCAGGTGATCGTGGACAACACCCGGCCGACGGCCGGAATCTCCGGGCCCGCGAACGGCTCCCTGGTCAGCGGCACGGTGAGCTGGTCGGTGAAGGCGGGGGACACCAACGGCATCGAGCGGGTCAACTTCTACGTCGACGGCGTCAACCGCCGCAGCGACTCGACCTATCCGTACACCTTCGACTGGGACACCAGCACCGTGGCGGACGGCAGCCACACGGTGCAGGCCCGGGCTCTCGACCGGGCGGGCTGGGTCAAGTGGAGCGAGGCCCGGACGGTCACCGTCGACCGGACGGCGCCGGTGCTCGATTTCAGGGAGCCCAAGGCCGGCGACTTCGTCAACACGACGGAGACCATCGTCGTCCACGCCCAGGACCTCGAGTCTCCAGGCAACGAGATCGACCGCCTCGAATACTGGGTCAACGGTCAGCTCCTCGCGAGCCAGCAGAGCCAGGGCATCTACATCTTCAACTACCACTGGGACACCGTGGCCGACGGCGTCGAGGGGTCGAACACCGTGGTCGTCAAGGCGTTCGACCAGGCGGGCAACGTCGCCTCGGACAGCCACCAGGTGATCGTCGACAACCAGGCTCCCACCGCGACCCTGACCGCACCGACCTCGGGCGCCACCGTGCGCGGCACCCTCACCCTCGAAGCCAGCGGCTCCGACGCCTCCGGCCTCCAGTCGATGCGCTTCTGGGTCGACGGGACCCATCTCTCCGGCGATGGCACCGCGCCGTACACCGCGAGCTGGGACACCACGACCGTGGCCGAGGGACTCCACTCCCTGTACGCCGTGGCCTGGGACGAGCCCGGGAACCCGGGCCAGTCGCAGACCGTCCAGGTCACCGTCGACAACACGCCGCCGACGGCGACTCTGACGGCGCCGGCCCATGGCGCGACCGTCGGCGGCAACGTGCTCCTGACGGCCTCCGCCTCCGACGCCCAGGGCATCGCCAACGTGCGCTTCTTCGTCGACGGAGCCCGCGTCACCATCGACTCGAACGCGCCCTACGCCTACACCTGGGACTCGACGACGGCCGCCGACGGCCCTCACGACATTGTCGCGCGTGCCTTCGACCGGGCAGGCAACGCTACCTACACGGCGAACCATCGGGTGACCGTCGACAACGTCGACATGACCCTGACCTTCGTCGCCGAGGCGGGCCTGGCCCTCGACTCCCGGGGGCTGGAGCCGGGTGGGACGAACACGATCCCGGTGCGCCTGACGCGGAACGACGGGAGCGCCGAGGCCGTCGCACTCTCGGTGAGCGGCCTGCCGGGGTTGGTCACGGCGAGCCACCCCGCCACCCTCGCGCCGAATCTCACGGCGACGATCTCGTTCACCGCGGATCCCATGGCGGCCGACGGGAGCTACCCGTTCCAGGTCGTGGCGACCGAGTCCGGAGAGAGTGCCGTGCTCGGAGGCACCCTGATCGTCGCCGACCTGCCGAACGTCACCGCAGTGAGCCCCCAGACGATCCCGGCGGGACAGACCAGCACGGTGACCATCACCGGGACCGACCTCGCCGGCGCCGGCGTCTGGGTGGCGACCGAGAAGCCCCATCCCGAGACGCCGGACCGGCTCTTTCCGCTCGTCAGCGTCCTGTCGATCGACCCCTCCGGTACCGCGCTCCAGGTCGCGGTCGACGCCACCGCGCCGGGAGTGGAGGGCTATTACAACCTGGTGGTGGAGAACGCCGCGGGCGGCGCTCCCGCCCCGATCCGGGTCCTCCCGGACCACCCGGTGGTGGAGCTCTACACCCCCAGCCAACCGTCCGATTCGGACCTCTACGTGTTCGCCGCCGTCGGGGCGAACCTGGCGAACGCGACCCTGACCGCCGCCGATCCGAACATCGAGTTCCTCGAGGTCGAGTCGGCGGACGACTACGTCATCGGCTTCATGCACCTGCTGCCGGGGGCGGCAGCCACGACCGAGATCACGGTGACCGGCGCCGCCGGCTCGGTCTCCCTCCCGGTGGAGGTGATGGCCAGCCCGGTGGAAAGCAGGACGGAGAACGTGGTCGTGGGGCGGTCGGTGACCGACCCCGGCCTGCTGGTGCAGCAGTTCGCCCCCTTCGAGATCGGGCCGCCGTCCCCCGGCGACCCCCACTACGACCCGTGGGAGCCGATCGACCCGATCTTCAGGTTCCCGTGTGGCGGCCGGTTCCGGAAGACCGAGACGGAGTTCATCCGGGTCAAGGTCTCGGACCTGGTCGGCCGCGAGGGACGGGAGCTGCTGGACGCCCTGAAGCAGCTTCCCCTGAACCAGTCCATCGACCTCGACTTCGAGATCCTCGACGTCACGCTCAGCCTGGAGACGTCGATCACCTTCGTGTGCGAGATCAGCACCCGGTTCGGCCTCCGGTTCACCGACGTCGAGATCTGCATCACCGGCCAGGTGCGCGCCGAGGTGATCGGGCTCGGAGGGACGACCTGCCGGTTCGAATCCTGCGTGGACGGGTCCAGCGAGTCCTGCACCGGAACGGGCCCCCTCGCCGAGCTCCTGGGCTTCTCCTCGGAGAGCGACACGTCGTGCGCGGTCGCCACGGATCTGCCGTCGAGCATGCAGGGTGACCGGGAGGTCTCGGTCGAGGCCGAGGCCTGCTGCGCCGACACCCTCCATTTCCGCGCCACCGGCACGAACGCGGGAGGAGAGTCCTTCGACCGGGAGATCTGGAGCGTCGATACGGACGTGGACCGGG
>JASFUJ010000041.1:0-10421 GCA_050050355.1 Acidobacteriota bacterium | reverse complement strand
GCTTCGGGCTGCCCGGCCACGCCTTCGTGCCGCTCCTGTCGAGCCACGCCTGCGCGATCCCGGGCATCCTGTCCACCAAGCTGATCCCGGACCGGGCCGACCGGCTGGCGACCATTCTGGTGGCCCCCTTCATGAGCTGCTCGGCCCGGCTGCCGGTCTACGTGCTGCTGACCAGCCTGCTGTTCGTCGACCGCCCCCTCCTGGCCGCCCTGGCCTTCGCCGGCTGCTACCTGGTGGGGGCGATGGCCGCCCTGGGGAGCGCGTTCCTGGCCCGCCGGACGATCCTCAAGGGCCGCTCCCGGCCGATGGTCCTGGAGCTGCCGTCGTACCGGATGCCGTCGCTGCGGTCGGCCTTCATCACGGCCTGGGAGCAGGGGGCCACCTTCCTGCGCAAGGCGGGCACGGTGATCGTGGCCATCTGCATCGTCATGTGGTGGCTGTCGTCGTACCCCCAGGCCGGGCCGTCCCCGGCCGGCGAGGAGCTGCGCGTCCAGGCGGCCGCGGCGGCGCCGGCCCGGCAGGCGGAGCTCCTGCAGGAGGCCGATCACCTGGACGCCCGCCACGCCCAGGCCCGGAGCTTCGCCGGGCGGATCGGCCGGACGGTGCAGCCGGTCTTCGCGCCCATCGGTTACGACTGGCAGCTCACCGTGGGGGTGCTGACCAGCTTCCTGGCCCGGGAGGTGTTCGTCTCCACCATGGCGGTCCTGCTGGTGGGCGAGGAGGAGACCGAGCTCGAAGAGCAGGGCGTGATCGACCAGATCCGCCGCGCCCGGCGGGAGGACGGACGGCCGGTCTTCACCGTCGCCACCGCGGCGAGCCTGCTGATCTTCTTCGTCCTGGCCATGCAGTGCCTGCCCACCCTCGCGGTCACCCGGAAGGAGACCGGAAGCTGGCGCTGGGCCGCGCTGCAACTGGGCTACATGACCGGCGTCGCCTACCTCGCGGCGCTCGCCGTGTACCATGGGCTGCACACCCTGGGAGTTTCCTGAGGTCCGCCCCGAGGTGCCCGAAGATGAGCTTTCCGATCGCCGACTGGCAGTTCTGGATCGTCACCCTCACCGCCGCCGGATCCGTGTGGGCCCTGGTCCGCCCGTTCCTGCCCGGGGGCAAGAGCGACGAGAGCAGCGCCCCCTGCTCCCACTGCGGCGCCGCCCCCGGCGCGCCCTGCGGCAAGGACGCCGACGACGCCCCGCGCCTCGTGACCCTCGGCGACCGCAGGCACTGAGCCGCGACCGGCGGAACGGTTCGACCTCGCTCCACCCCCTGACTCGGCGGACCAGATGATGCATTGATGCAGGATGATATGATACTGCATCATGCGCACCACGATCACGATCGACGACCACCTGATGGAGCGGCTCAAGAAGCGAGCCGCGGAAACGGGAACCACTCTCAGCCGGCTGTTCGAAAGCCTGGTCCGCCTGGGGCTGGCACCGAAGGAGCTCGAGGACGAGGGCGAGGACTTCGAGCTCGTCACCTTCGGCCGGGGCGGCCGGTTCACCACCGCCAACGTGGACAAGATCTCGCGGCTGCTCGAACAGGACGATCTGGAACGCTTCGCGCGCAAGGAGCGGTAACGGTGGAGATGCCGGACATCAACGTGCTGATCTACGCGCACCGCGAGGACGCTCCGGAGCACGAGCGCTACGCCGCATGGCTCCGCCGCCTCGCGAGCGGCCCGGAGCCGTTCGC
This sequence comes from Acidobacteriota bacterium, assembly GCA_050050355.1. Classification (GTDB taxonomy): domain Bacteria; phylum Acidobacteriota; class Thermoanaerobaculia; order Multivoradales; family DATKCC01; genus JASFUJ01. The sequence goes on along the minus strand of JASFUJ010000041.1, from coordinate 8,729 downwards.
CCTCTCCTCGTGGATCCTGTCCGGTTTTCTCCGCATCGTCACCAACCCGAGGATCTTCGACCCGGCGACGCCGACGGACACCGCCATCGCCTTCTGTCGACGGCTGAGGAACCGACCGCACGCCGTCTCCGTCGCCCCCGGCCCGCGCCACTGGAGAATCCTCGTCGATCTGATCGAGCGAGCCGATGTCCGGGGAGCCCTGGTCAGCGACGCCCATCTCGCCGCCCTCGCCATCGAGCAAGGGTGCGAGCTGGTCACGACCGACGGCGACTTCGGCCGCTTCCCGGACCTGCGCTGGCGCCATCCCCTCGCGCCGAGGCCGTCCGGCTTCGGCGGTCCAGCGGACTCGTCCGCAAGACCCCGGGACGAAGACCGGTAGCCCCCCTCCGCGGAACCCGTCCGTCGGCGGCCCCAGCCGATCTGCCTCGGGTACGGACGGCGCAGCGTGCAGACGGGTCGTGCAAACGGGGTGGCAGCCGCCCGGTCCTCGAGTCTCTCGAAGCAGTGTCCGCTCACTTGTCGGGCGACTTCTCGGGAGGCAGCTCGCCCGGCTCCGTCCGGAGGGGGTCGACCACTCGGACGCCGAGGACGGTCCCGGGCTACCCGCTGGCACCGGGGACTCTGTAGGACAGGGTCACCATCCCGCTCGGGTACCTGCGCGTGTCCACCAGCTCGAGGCCCGTCCGAGGGACGCCGGGCGGCAGGAGGGGGACCCCCTCCCCGAGCAGCACCGGCACGACGGTGACCTCCACCCTGTCCACCTGGCCCGACGCCAGGAGGCTGGCGAAGAGCCCGCCGCCGCCGAACAGCCAGATCTCACCGTCCCCGGACTCGGCTCGAAGCCCCGCCACCACGTCCCCGGCCCGCTCGCGCACGACGGTGACGCCCGGGGGCTCGCCGGGCCCCAACGTCCGGGAGAACACGTAGACCCGCGTTTCCGACGACCAGGGAGCGCTCTCCAGCTCTCGAACGAGCTCCCAGCTCCGGCGTCCGAGGAGTACGGTGTCGACCCGCGCGAAGAGCGCCCCGAAGTCGACCTCCGGGTCGTGGGGGATCCAGTCGTACTCGCCCTCGGGACCCGCGATGAATCCGTCGAGGCTGGCCGCCACGTTGTATCGAACCGGTCGCATGCGTTCCTCCGCGTCCATCATGTCAGGGTTCGTGCCAGGAGGCCGTGCAAACGGGGCGGCATCTTTCCGCCTGTCCGGGGAGAGGGCGCCCCCTCCCTCTCGGCCCGACACGGTCAGCGGCCGGTCGCCGCGGTCATCCGGGCGGCCATGGTGCGGGCCGGGGTGGCGGGGTCGAGCCGGCGGTAGAAGCCGGCGCGGTCGAGGAGCTCGCCGGGGAGGGCGGCGGCGAAGGCCCAGGGCCACGGGGTCCCGGAAGCCGTCAGGAGGAGGGCTGCGGCCAGGAGCAGCAGCCGGAGCGCCAGGAAGGGCGCCGGGAGGGTGCGCTCGCGGAGGCCGAGGAGGACCTTCAGCAGCGCGGCGGGCACCCAGGCCATCGGGACCTGGAGGGCGAGGCCCGCCAGGAGGGCGCCGGTGAGCCAGGCGTCGGCGCCGTGGATGCGCGCGGGGTCCCGGCCGCCCGACCCGCCGGCCGATGCGTTGCGGGGAATCGCCCGGTAGACCGCATCGATGGCCACCAGGGCGCCGGCGCCGCAGAGGACGGCGAGCACCCCGGCGGCGAGTCTCCAGGGCGAGCCCGCCGGCAGCAGCAGGTGCACGGTGCCCACCCCCAGGAACGCCGAGGTCAGGGCGATCTCGCGGCTGAGCGGCGAGGTGCGGAGGTTGAGGACGGCCCGCCAGGCCCGCAGGGGCCGACCCAGGTGGAGGGTGCTGAGGCCCATGGCGGCGCCGCCGACGGCGAGGAACGCCCACGCCGTGGGCTCCCGATCCGGGCGTCCGAGCCCTGCCCCGAGCCAGGCCAGCAGCGCCGGGATCGCCACGGTGAACAGGACCAGCGCCCACTCGGCGCCCGGGCGGATCTTCGGTGGCGGCGCCGGCTGGAGGGGCGGGATCGCCCCGACCGAGCCGGACTCGGGATCCGACTCCGCGCCCGACGCCGGCGCCGCCGGGCGAGCGCTCGCAGGCCGCCGCGGGCTCCGGACCGCCAGCGCGGGGCCGAGCCCCCAGGCTTCCAGCCCCGGCCCGACCGGCTCCTCCGCGGCGTCGGCGCGGGTGCCCAGCCGCAGCGCGGTCGTGGGACAGGCGTCGATGCAGGCCGGCTCGAGCCCCTGCTCGAGCCGGTGGTTGCAGAAGGTGCACTTGCTCATGGTGCCGGACGCCGCGTCGTACCGGGGAGCATCGTACGGACAGACCCAGGAGCAGTAGTGGCAGCCCATGCACTTGTCCGGATCCAGGAGCACCGCGCCGGTGGCCTCGTCCCGGTGGTAGGCCGCCGCCGGGCAGCCGAGCATGCAGGCCGGATGCTCGCAGTGGTTGCAGGCCAGGCTCAGGTGCTCGGTGGGCAGGGCCGGGTGGCGGGACGGGTTGAAGGTGAGGACCTCGCGCCAGCCCGTGTCCGAGGTCGATTCGAGACCGCTGCCGTTCTCGATGCCGCAGGCGATGCGGCAGGCCTCGCACCCGGTGCAGCGGTCCGGGTCGAAGACGAACGCGGGCTCGCCGGCCCGCCGGGGCTCGCTCGATCGCAGGGACGGCACCGCCTAAGCCCGCTCGACCTCGACGAGATTGTCGTGGAAGGCCGCCCCGTGCCCCATGTCGGTCTCCCGGCCCCGGGAGAGCAGGTTGACCGCGCCACCCTCGGAGAGCCACCAGCCGTTGGTCACCCAGACGCAGCCCGGCCGGGTGCCCCAGTCGAAGCGCACCGGCAGGGTCAGGCTGCCCCGATTGTTGAAGACGCGGGCCCGGTCGTCTTCGGACAGGCCGCGGGCGGCGGCGTCCTCCGGGTGCATGCCCACGAACGGCTCCGGCGCCATCCGCCGGATCATCTCCAGGTTGCCAAACTGACTGTGGATCCGGTTCTTGGTGTTGGGGGTGAGGAAGTGGAGCGGGTAGCGGCCCGCATCCCGCCGAATGCTCTCCTCGGGCTCCACGTACCGCGGCAGCTCGTCCCGGCCCCAGCGCTCCCGGGCCTCGGCGGAGACCAGCTCGATCTTGCCGGACGGGGTGGGGAACTCCAGGTCCGCGAAGGCGATCTCCTGGCAGCCGGGGGCGAGCACCGGGCCCTCCCGGAGACGCTCGAGGGTCAACCCGAACGGCGCGAGCTTCGCCTCCAGCCAGGCTTCGACCGCGGCGTCCGACGGCCCGGGGAGGGCGGCCGCCAGGTCGTCCTCGGGAATCCCCAACCGGCGCCCCAGGGCGCGGTAGATCTCGGTCTCCGGCAGCACCTCGGGCGGCGGCTCCAGCACCTTGTCCCGGATCTGGAGGTAGGGGTGCCAGTAGGCGCCGATCACGTCGGTCTGCTCGAACAGGTTCTTGGCCGGCAGGACCACGTCCGCCTCCCGGGCCGTGTCGGTCATGAGCTCCTCCACCACCACCCGGAAGTCGAGCCCCCGGAACGCCTCCAGCACCTTCCCGGTCTCCGGGTTCTGGGGGATCGGGTTGCCCCGCTCCACCCAGGCCACCCGGACGGGCGGATCGGTGAGCGCCGGCAGCTCCCGGCCCAGGCGGGCGGTGGAGATCCCCACCCGGACGACCCCGTCCGGCTCCTCGGGCGGATAGAAGGCGAGCGGGTCCTTGTCCTCCCGGCCGCCACCGAAGACGTCGGTCTGGAGGTTCGAGTACATCCAGCCGGCGCCGCTCGCGCCGATCTGCCCGGTGAGGGCCAGCAGCGACAGCATGGCGCGCATGGCCTGGCCGCTGTTGGTGTAGCGCTGCATGCCGAAGCCGGGGCAGATGGTGAGCGGATGGACGGTCCCCACCAGCCGGGCCAGCTCCTCGATCTCGGCGGCGGGCACCTCGGTGATCTCCGCCACCTCCTCCGGCGGGTACCCGGCCACCATCCCGGCGAAGGCGTCGAAGCCCAGGACGTGGGCGTCCACGAAGCTCCGGTCCACCAGGCCGTCCCGCACCAGGACGTGGGCGACGCCCAGAGCCAGGGCGCCGTCGGTGCCCGGGCGGGGCTGGATCAGCAGGTCCGCGTGCTCCGCCGTCTCCGTGCGCCGCGGGTCGATCACCACCACCCGGCCGCCGGCCTCCCGGGCCTCCTGCACGTGGGCGATCTGGTGGACGTTGGTCTCGGCCGCGTTCTTGCCCCAGAGGACGATCAGCCGCGCGTTGACCAGATCCCACGGGGCGTTGTGCTTGTTGTCCCCCAGCGTCAGCCGGGTGGCCTCGAGACCCGCCGGCCAGCACAGGTCGCCGTAGGTGGTCGTGCATCCGCCGAACAGGCGCCAGAAGGAGAGCCCGGCGCCGTTGAGCAGACCCTTGGTGCCGCTGGCCGCGTAGTAGAGGACGGACTGCGGACCGTGCTCCCGCCGGGTCCGTTCGAGGGCGCCGGCGATCAGCTCCAGCGCCCGGTCCCAGGAGATCGGCTCGAAGCCGGACGCCGTCCTGTGAAGAGGCCGGGTGATCCTCTGCGGCGAGTGGGCCCGCTCCACGTAGGCCAGCCCCTTGATGCACGGCCCTTCCGGCGTGGCCCGGTTCTGCTCCTCGCCCTCGATCTTCACCAGCCGCCCGCCCTCCACCGTCACCCGCATGGAGCAGGTGCTGTAGCAGTTGCGGGGGCAGGAGGTCAGGTGGGTGGACACACGGAGGATTGTACCTGCCGGCCCGGTCAGCCGGCCGCCCTGCGCACGTGCTGGACCGCGAAGCGCTGGGCCAGGCCGGCGCCGAGGAGGTAGTTCTCCGCCATCCCGCGGAAGAGCTCGGTCGCCGGGAAGTTGCCGCTGCCGAGCAGCCAGCCGAGCCCCGCCGCGGCATCGAACAGCAGCCAGCAGAACATGCTGGCGGTGACCAGGCCCCAGGGCCAGGCGAACAGCCCGCCGCGCAGGGAGATGGTGGTCAGGACCAGCGGCCCCAGCATGCAGAGCGCCAGGATGTCGACGATCGCGGAGACCAGAAGAATCAGGGCGTCCCACTCGCCGGCCGCGACGGTGTGGAAGTGCTCGACGGCGAACGGACCGGCCACCGCCAGCGCCAGGCCGGCGGTGACCAGCAGAACGGCCACCACGACCCCCCGGCGATCGGACAGCGAGCTGACGGCCTTGCGCCAGGCGGACGCGAGCATCCAGATGCCGGCCAGGAACAGCAGGTTGCCGCCGACCCCCAGGACGGCGACGGCCCACTCAGCAGCCGGGGTCAGCTCCTCGGCGAACCGGCTCAGGTCCCGGAGCAGGAGGGCGAAGGTGGCGATCCCGAGCAGCAGCCAGGCCCGCCGCAGGTGATCGCCCGGCTCGAAGGCCGAGACCGCGGCGAAACAGCCGACGAGCCCGAGGAGCCGGACCAGGAGGATCTGCCAACGCACGAACGGAAGCAGGGCGGCGCCGTCCATGAGCCACAGGACGAGCAGCGCGAAGGCGGCGGCGTAGAGGAGGGGGAAGAGCGCGAGCCACCGATACCGCATTCAGCCCACCTCTCGGACGATCTTCCGGCACAGATCGCCGGCCGCCGAGCGGCCCAGGAAGGTGTTGAGGGAGGCCCGGAGACCCTCCAGGAGGGGCTCCACGTGCTCCCGCTCGAGCTCCTCCGGCGCCATGCCCAGGTCGCGATCGGCCACGACCTTCACCCAGACCTTGGCGTTGAACTCCCCCAGGTAGGGGGCGAGCTGCCCCGAGACCTGGTCCGAGATCGGCAGGGACGCACCCTGCCCTGCCCCACTCCTTCGAACCGTCTGCTCTCTCATGGTCCTCCCGGGCCTCCTGCGAATCCCGTCCGGATCGAGCTCCGAATCGATGTTGGATCAACGAACGGAGTATATCGGATACCCGCAACTCTTCATTGACTGGATCTCTTCGAGCCCGTCGCACGCGCCCTCCGGGAACCGGGCGCTCTCTCCGGGGACCGGGCCGTTTTCCGGTAGACTCCTCCGGAGTTCGGCACCATTCACCGAAACCTCACCCCGGGCGCCCGAGCCGCGGGGAAAGGAGGAGCCATGAATTGGGGACGCGTGCTCATCGCCGGCGTGGTCGCCGGAATCGTGGTCAACCTGGTCGACTTCGTGCTGCACGGATTCATCATGTCGTCGACCTACATGGAGTACCCGGTCTTCACCCAGGAGGCGGCCAACCCGATCTGGTTCTTCGTCATCGCCATCCTGATCGGAATCTTCGCGACGGCCCTGTTCGCCAGGACCCGGGACTCCTGGGCCGACGGCGCCAAGGGCGGGCTGACCTACGGCTTCTTCCTCGGCCTGGTCTTCTTCTTCCAGCCGTTCTACAACCCCCTGGTGCTCGAGGGCTTCCCCTATTACCTGAGCTGGTGCTGGGGAGGGATCGGAATGATCGACGCGCTGGTGTTCGGCGTGGTCATCGGGGCGTTGTACAAGAGGTAGAGGAGAAGGAGAGCCCGGCGCGGATCCCGGCCAGGCTCTTCTCCACCAGGTCCGGCGGTCCCTGGCGGACGGCCTCTTCGAGCGCCTCGGGCGGGAAGAGACCCCGCTCCCGGTCGAGCCGGGCCACCATCGCGGCCAGGGCGAAGAGGGCGAGCTGGGGTTTCGCGATCCGGCCGCCCGTCGCCCCGGCCGCCGCCTCGGGGTCGAGGACGTGACGCGAGGCCCCGTCGACCCCTCCGGTGTCGAGCTCGGCCGAGCCCGCGAGCCCGGGCAGGACGAACAGGGCGCTCCCCTCCTCCATCCGGGAAAGCGTTCCGGCGATCTTCTTGCGCCCCTCCTCGGCCAGGAGCAGGACCGCGTCCGGCCGGCCGCTCGAGCCGGAGTGCTCGATCCGCTCCGGCGAGAGGATCAGGTGCGCCACGCTGTGGCCGGTCTTGACCGTGACCGGGTAGTCGTCCCGCTGGGCGGCCCAGAGGCCCGAAAGCACGGCCGCGCGGGCGACCGTGCGGGCCGCCGAGCGCACCTTGCCGCCGGCGGCGCCGGCGACCACGATCTCGAAGCGCCGGTCGAGCCGGGCCTCGAACCGGGGTGGAAGGGGCTGTGGGCCGGGAACCGTCCGGGCCGCCTCCCGGCCTCCCTTCCGGTGGTGTGCCTCCCGGTAGGCCGCGGCGTACTCGGGGCGCTCGTCCGGCCGGGCGGTCGCCCGGATCACCCCCGACTCGAACCCGAGCCGGTCGAGGGTCTCCGAGAGCGTCCGCTTGGACGCCTTGTTACCGGGAACGAAGTGCGCCGTGCACAGCTCCCAGACGTCGAGCAGGGCGAAGCCGGGTGTGCGGATGCCGTCGGCGATCCGCTCGGCCAGGGTCTTGTCGAAGCTGGTGCCCCGGTAGACGTAGCTCGCACCGTTGGCGGCGACCGTGGCGCACAGGTCGAGGGGGCGCTCCAGGTTGCCGCCGGGGGTGGTGGAGGTGACCGCGCCCGGCGGGGTCGTGGCCGAGTGCTGGCCGCCGGTCATGCCGTAGTTGAAGTTGTTGAACACCAGGACGGTGATGCCGATGTTCCGGCGCGCGGCGTTGAGCAGGTGGGCGCCGCCGATCCCGGTGCCGCCGTCGCCCATGACCACGATCACCTCGAGCTCGGGCCGGACGAGCTTGATGCCGGTGGCGTAGGTGATGGCGCGGCCGTGCAGGCCGTGGAAGGCGCTGGTGACGAAGTACTGGTCGGACAGCCCGGAGCAGCCGATGTCGCTCACCAGGACGATCTCGGACGGGGCGCGCCCCAGGGCGACCAGGGCGTCGTTCAGCCGGTCGAGGATGGTCGAGTGGCCGCAGCCCGGGCAGAAGGGGTACGGGGTCTCGTTGCGGTACGTTGCGAGCGGCGTGACGGTGGCGCCGCCCGGGCTCGGGGTCGAGCTCGGACTGGGACTCGGGCTCATGGCAGGGTCTCCAGGAACTGGGCGGGCGTGATCAGGTCCCCGTCGATCCGGTTCAGGCCGAGCATCTCGACCCGGTCGGGAGCCGGCGGAACCAGCCGCTCGATCTCCCGCCGGTACAGGCCGTGGTTGAGCTCGGCCACGACGATGCGCTCGATGCCGCTGGCGAGCCCCTCCGGGCCGGGCGGGCCGAGCACCGCGCGGATCGCGGTCTCGGGCACCGGCCAGAGGCTCTGGAGGGTGAGCGCGGAGACCGTCTTGCCCTCCCGGCGGGCGAGGCGGACCGCCTCCCGCATCGCGCCGGCGGTGACGCCGTAGGCGATCCAGAGGGTCTTCGCTCCCGGCTGCACGTCGGCGGCGGCGATCTCGATCTCGTCCCGGTGGGTCTCGATCTTTTCCACCAGGTGCCGGTTGAGGGCGCCGATGGTGGCCCGGTCCTTGGTGATGATCGCCCGCTCGTCGTGGGTCGAGCCGGTGAACCGGACCGCGCCGCCCTCCTCGCCGTAGAGGTGCATGGGCGAGACCTGGTCGGACGGCTCGTAGCGGTACATGCGGGAGCCGTTCGGGCCGCCCTCGCCACCACCCTCGCCAAGGACCGTTCCCGAGCGCCGGCGCACCGTCACGCTCCGGTACTCGTCCACCGGCACCGTGTTCAGGGTCAGGCTCAGCTCCTTGTCGGTCAGCAGGAAGACCGGACAGCGAAAGCGCTCCGACAGATCGAACGCCTTCATGGTCAGCGCGTAACACTCGGGGATCGACGACGGCGCCAGCACGATCACCGGGTAGCCGCCCGCCGTGCCCCAGCGCACGAACTGCACGTCCCCCTGGGAGACCGTCGTCGCCC
>JASFUJ010000040.1:0-10544 GCA_050050355.1 Acidobacteriota bacterium | reverse complement strand
ACCGACAGCGGCGTTCCCGGCGTCTTCCACTCCGACTCCACCTGGCGCGAGCTCGACGCCTGGGTGAACCGCTTCGGGGTCGACCCCATGGACGCCATCCGGGCCGCGACCTACTGGCCGGCCGAGCAGATGGGGGTGGCCGACCGGGTCGGGACCGTCGCGGAGGGCAAGGCGGCGGACGTCATCGCCGTCCGCGGCGACGTCTTGCGGCACATCGACCGGCTGTCAGACGTGGATCTGGTCATCAAGGGGGGGAAGCGCTACAAGTGAGCGCAACGCCCCGGTGCGTCCGGGACCGGAACGCGCCGGGGCGTCCTCAGCTCTTCGGTAGCTCGGCTGTCTCCGGCGCGCAGCGCGAAGACCCGTGGCTTTGCGAGGCCGGCTCTCGCCGGCTGTGCCCTTTCGGAGCGGTCGGGGGCATGACCCCCACCTGACATGATGCCCGACTCCGCCCGCCGCTGCACCACCCGTCCGGGTGGGTGGAGAAACCGACCCCTACGATCTCGACGGGTTGATATACTTCATTGTCTGAGCGTTCAGGCGCTTCGGCGAACGATCCGATCCGATCCGAAAGGCGCTCCATTCACCCGATTCCCGCCATGTCCACCGTGAAGGCCGCATGAGCTCGCACGATCCAAGGAACCCGGCAGTGGAATCCAGGAACCTCATCCTGGTCGAGGACGAGGGCGACCTGCGGGGTTTCGTCGGTTCGCCGCGGGAGGGCCTGCGGAAGTTCGTCGGCCGCTATCGGCCGATCGGCCGCTCGCCCCAGCTCCTCGTGCTACGCCGGGAGGCGGGAACCGCCATCGAGGACCCGGAGGACCGGATCCTGATGGCCGGGGAGATCCTCTACCAGGACACGATCCTCGAAGTGCTCAACATGATCGTCGCGTCGCGCTGGACCGGAGCTCTCCACGTGTACGGCGCCGATTCCCACCGGGTCCTCGGCCTGGACAAGGGCTCGCTGCGCTTCGCCCAGAGCGACGATCCCGAAGACCGGTTGAACAAGGTGCTCTTCCGGCTCGGGGTCCTCAGCCCGTCGCAGTCGGAGGAAGTGGAGCGGTGGCCGAAGTCCGATCAGCGCTTCGGCGAGGCGCTGTTGCGCAAGGGGCTGATGGGGGAGAAGGAGCTCTTCCGCTACCTCGAGCGCCAGATGGCCGAGATCCTCCACTCGGCGGTCCTGAACCGGGAGGGCTGCTACCTGTTCGCCGTCGGCGACCAGTGGACCGCCGACGCCTCGGTGACCGCCCACATTCCGATGCAGCAGCTCCTCTTCGACGCCGCGGAACGGCTCGACCGGTTCATCGAGTTCGAGAAGCTGGTGCCGGACGAGGGGCTGTGCCCGGCCGTTCGCTCCGGGGTCGAGGTCACCCGGCTCGGGCCGAAGGAACGCCGGGTGCTCGGGGTCTGCGACGGCAGCCGGAGCGTGCGGGAGATCTCCCGCGAGTCCTGGCTCGGGCGCTACGGGGCGATGGAGGTGATCTACGACCTGGTCCGGCGGGAGTGCGTCGATCTCCAGGACCCGAAGCGCGACCTGGAGGAGGTGGCGCGCGACCTGGTCGCCCCGTTCGCCGAGGCGCTCCGGGAGATCACCGAGACGGTCGACCGCAACGGCGACATCAAGCAGCTCCACGAGGAGCTCACGCGGTGGGTCCAGGGCAGCGAGTACGAGCAGTATCTGGGGCCCGCGCTCACCGAGCGTCTCTCGGTCGATCCGTGCCAGATCGCCGCCGTCCTGGAGAGCCTCAAGATCCGCGATCGCGAGGAGATCGTGGAGCACGCCCTCCACGAGCTGGTCGCCTTCACCCTGTTCGCCGCGTCCCTGCACCTGTCCCGCGCGGACGAGCGTTCGCTCCACAAGCGGGTGCAGGAGCGGCTCGGCTGACCCGGCCGGCTACCGCGGGTTCTCCCGGACCCACTCCACGTAGGCCAGCAGCGCGTCCAGCTCGTCCGCGGTGATGCGGTCCCCGTAGGCGGGCATCCCGATCGCCTGGGTCTCCAGGATCGTCCGGGCTGCCGGGTTGCTCCGGAGCCGCTCGGGGATGCCGTCGCGCACCCACTGGCGGAACTCCTCCTCGTCGCGGACCAGCTCCGGGTAATCCGGGCCGTCCCACGGGGGAATGTAGCCCTTCAGCGAGCCGGGATTGAGCACCAGGCCGCGGCCCTCCGGTCCGTGGCAACCGAAGCAGCCGAAGCGCTCTGCCACCTCGCGACCCTCCGCGACTCCGGGCTCGGCCGGCCAGCCGAAGCGCGACACCGCGAGGACGTAGGAGGTCAGGTCGGACAGCTCCCCGTCGTCGACGCGCTCGCCGTAGGCGGGCATCGGGATCAGGGCGTTCTCGTCCGGCTCGTGGCCCGAGGGGCGACCGTCCCGGATCCAGCCGCGGACGTCGGCCTCGTCGTCGTTGTACATCATCCACATGCCGCCGCCCCAGCGGGGCACCTCGCCGTTCTTGGCGCCCGGGTTCGGGATGGGGCGCTCGCCTCCGGGGCCGTGGCAGCCGAAGCAGCCCAGCTCCCGGGCCAGCTCCCGGCCGCGGGCGACCGGAGTGTCGAGGGCCTGGCGCTGCCACTCCCGCCGGGTCAGCAACACGGCCAGAGCGACGGCTTGCATCAGGACGAGGATCAGCAGCAGGCCGATCCACGCTCGGGAGCGCTTCATCGGGAGATCCCGGGAGTGGTGGGTGGAAGGGCTTCGGACGAGCAAGGGCCGGACGGTGCGGAGCCGGGACCCCCGTCGGGGGATTCACTCCCGGTCCCGCACCGGACCCGGGGCCTCAGGAGGCCGGCTCGATGCTCTCGATCACCAGGAGCTTGGCGCCGCCGCGCTCGCTCAGGGTGCCGGTGATGGTCACCTTCTGGGCGGCGTAGGGCTTGAGCTGGTCGTTGGCCGAGCCGTGGTCGGCGGAGGTCAGCCAGATCACCTCGTCGGTACCGTCCTCCAGGAGGGCCAGCGGGATGCCGGCGTCGGCGCACTTTTCGGTGCACTCCTTGTGGCCGGCGCCCTTGGCGCCCTTGGAGATGTAGCAGGCGGAATCGATGACCTCGCCGGTCTTGGTCACCTTCTCGCCGGCCTGGGCCGGCAGGGCGATCAGGGCCGTCAGGGCGAAGACCGCGAGCACCGCGAAGCTCGTCGCTACGATCTTTTTCATGGGGGTCTGCTCCTTTCGTCAGGGTCTCGGAGTGTCGTTCGCGGGCCGGCTCGGGGCCGGCCCGCCGACTCAGTGTTTCATCTTGCGGGGGATCACTTCCAACCCGTCCTTCCGTTGGCCGGCGCGATCCGGATGTATCCCCCCGGGGAACCGGCGGGTAGAATTCTTCGGAGCGTCCAGTCCCCCATGGAAACTCCGCTTCAGCGCACCGGCCCGACGATCCGCCCGGCCAGTGCGCTTCCGGTCGGCAGCCAACCCGGCCAGGTTCCGACCCCGGCTTCGAGCCCGGCTCTGATCCTGGCCCTGACCTTGGCCCTGATCTGCGCCCTGATCTCGAGCGGGGCGGACCCCCTCTCCGCCCAGGAGCTGCGCTACACCCGGCCGATCGACGTTCCGGAGCCGGGATGGGTCCGGGTGCCGGTCGATCCGGAGATCCTGCGCCGGGCGGCGCCGGCGGGTGGACACCTGCTCCTGTTCGGGCCGGACGGCGAGGAGGTGGCGTTCCGGAGGGTGGCGTCGGAGGAGCAGGCCGAGCGAGACCGGGCCCTGAGCGTGACCGTTTCCCGCCCGGAGTGTCAGATCGGTCAGGAGCCGAGCATCGGCCCCCGGACGGTCTGCTCGCTGCCCCTGGGCTTCGCCGGGCGGCTGCTGCACCGGCTCCAGCTCACGGTGGCGGCGACCGATCCGGTGGGCTATCGCCTGCTGGTTCCGGAGGAGGGTCGCTGGGAGCCGGTGGCCCAGGGCGTCTGGAGCTCCCCCCTGCCGGAGACGCCCCACGAGCTGGAGCTCGACCTCGGCCTTCCGGACCCGGCCGAGCCGCTCCGGCTGGAGCTCTACGGCGGCGACCGTCCGGAGCTCGTCCGGGCGAGCGCCGAGATGGGCTTCGAGGCCCTCCTGTTCGAGGCGCGTCGCGCGGGCCGTCATACCCTGGCGTACGGCCCGGTGGTCTTCCGGAGCTCGCGCTCCGAGGGGGTGCACCCTCCTCCGGGGGCGGAGCCGGCCCGGGTCCAGCCGGGGCCGGAGGAGGCCGGGGATACCGCGGCGGTCGTCAGGCCGCTGCCGGAGTCGGCGGGGCCGGCCCCGTCCGTACGGTTCGAGCGGCGCTGGCGGGTGACCGCCGAGGCGCCCGAGCCCGGCACCGTCCATCGGCTCGCCCTGGAGCCCGCGGTGTACGCGGCCACCCGCTCCGGGCTGGGAGACCTGCGGCTGCTCGCCGGCGATCTCCAGGTGCCGTACGTGAGCTGGCGTCCCAACGCCCCGGCGGTGGTGACCGCCCTCCGCGACGTGCAGCCCTCGGCCGTTACCGGCCTGGAGGGGAGGGTCCGGCTGGAGATCGACCCGGGCGTCCCCGAGGTGCCGCTCTCCGCCCTGGTGGTCCACGGCGGAGCGGGACGGATCCGGACGCGGATCCGGGTGCTCACCGCCGGGGCGGCCGTCCCCGGGGAGGAACCCGAGGTCGCGCGGCTGACCCCCTGGCAGGACTGGACGTGCAGCCGGCAGGCGCCGCTCTCCTGCAGGCTGGTGGTGGACCTGACCGGGCGGTGGACCCCCGAGGCGGCGGTGGAGCCGGGCGGGGAGCAGGGCGGTCGGTTGCTGCTGGAGCTGGACGGCTCCGGAGCCGGAGCGGACCCGGGACCGCTGGACGTCGACCTTCTGCGGCATCGGGACGTCGTGCTCTTCGCCTGGCCCTCCGGCGAGCGCCCCCTCGAGCTGGCGGCCGGTGCGGCCGACCTGGAGGCGCCGACGTACGATCTCGGCGACCGGTACGACGAGATCCTCGCCCGGCCCTGGTTGCGGGCGGGCCTCGCCGCGGGGGAAGAAGAGCTGGAGGACGGGAGGGTGGGGCGCTGGACGGTGGCCGTGACGCTGGCGATCGCCCTGGTGACCCTCCTCCTCTTGCTGGACCGGGTGCTCGCCCGGCGGGAGCCCGCCGGCTCGTGATCGGGCTCTGCGGATCGACCGCCGAAGAGCGCTCGATGTAAAGTTTCGAAGTCGATGAGCGAGAACCAGCCACAGGACGGACCGCCGGCCGCTTCGCGGGAGGACGGAAGCGTCTTCCGGGTGCTCCTGGGCATGGCGGCCATCGTCGTGATGGTGGCCGGCTTGCGGGCCGCCTCGGTCTTCTTCCTCCCCCTCCTGCTGTCGCTCTTCCTCACCATCATCTCGCTGCCGCTGCTCAACTGGCTCCGGGGCCGCCGCGTGCCGACGGTGCTCGCGATCACCCTCACCATGCTCGCGGCGGTGGCGCTGCTCGCCGTGGTCGGCGTGGTGTTCTCGGTCTCCATCGACACGGTGACCGAGAAGATGCCCGACTACCAGGCGCGCGTCCGCACGCTCCTGCAGCGACCCGTGGACTGGCTGGAAGACCAGGGGGTTCCGGTGACGTCGGAGTTCTCGCCGGAGTCGCTGGACCTGAACGCCATGGTCGACCTGGTCAGCTCCACGTTCCGGGGGGTCGCCACGGCGGTGTCGAGCATCATCCTGGTGCTCCTGATGATGGTCTTCATGCTGTGGGAGTCCACCATCCTGCCCGGCAAGCTCCAGGCGGCCCGGCGGTTCGGCGACTTCGATCCGGACCGGTTGCAGGGCGTGGTCGCCCGAGTGCAACGCTACCTGTTGCTCAAGACGCTGGTGTCGCTGGCGACCGGCGTCGCCGCGGGGGTCTTCGTGCTCGCCGTGGGGCTCGACTTCGCCCTGTTCTGGGGCTTTCTGGCGTTCGTGCTGAACTACATTCCCAACATCGGCTCGATCCTGGCCGCGGTCCCCGCGGTGATCCTGGCCCTGGTCCAGCTCGGCCCGACCCGGGCGATCGTGATCGCCGCCGGGTACCTGGCCATCAACACGGTGTTCGGCAACCTGGTGGAGCCCGCGTTGATGGGCCGGGGGCTCAGGATGTCGCCGCTGGCCATCTTCCTCGCCCTGATCTTCTGGGGCTGGGTGTGGGGGCCGCTGGGGATGATCCTCTCCGTGCCGCTCACCGTGTCGCTCAAGATCCTGTTCGAGAACACCGACAGCCTGCGCTGGCTGGCGGCCCTCCTGGACCGGCGGCCCCGGCAGGTCTGACCCGGTCCGCGCCGGTGGGCCGCTGCCACCAGCCTCCCCGCCGCGGGGAGGGGGGGCAAGATCCCGGGAAATTTCTCGCCGCCGCGGGCCGTTGTGTCCGATGCCCGCGCTTTGACCGGACCGGGACCGGACCGGATCGGGTTCCCGAGCGGTTCCCGGCCGAAGCCGGCTCCACCGACACAGAGCTCCGGGGGCCTTCGGCCCCGACCGTTGACATGCAGGCCGCCGGTGGTAAGATTTCGTCAAAACAGGACCAATACGGTCCTGTTTCCGGTCGGCGAGGCCGTCCGGAATCTCCGAGCGACAGACACGGAAACGAGCCACGATGCTCCGCATCACCAAGCAGACCGACTACGGAATCGTCCTCCTGACCCAACTGGCGAGCGACCGGGAGCGGCTGGTCAACGCCGCGGACCTGGCCGAGGAGACCTCGCTTCCCCAGCCGATGGTGGCGAAGATCATGAAGCTCCTGGCGCGGGCCGGGATCCTGGAATCGCACCGGGGGGTCAACGGCGGGTACTGCTTCGCGCGGGATCCGGAGGACCTCTCGGTGGCCGAGGTGATCCACGCCCTCGAAGGCCGGATCGCGATCACCGAGTGCACCGACGACGGCGACGGCCTGTGCCCGCAGGAGTCGGTGTGTGCCGTGCGCAGCAACTGGAACCGGATCAACCTCGCGATCCAGGACGCCCTGGACAGCATCTCGCTGGCCGAGATGACCGGTCCGGTCCGCGTGCCCCGGCCGGAGCGGCTCGTCCAGCTCTCCGCGTGCAAGGGCTGACGCGACACCAACGAACGACGACCAATCGACCGACATCGACCGAGGAACGCCCATGGCCGATCAGTCCACACAGCTTCTCGAAGACGTCGCACAGCGCGACTACGAATGGGGCTTCGTCACCGACATCGAGCAGGAGACCATCCCTCCGGGGCTCGACGAGGACGTCGTCCGCCTGATCTCCGCCAAGAAGGGGGAGCCGGAGTGGATGACCGAGTGGCGCCTGAAGGCGTATCGCCACTGGCTCGAGATGAAGGAGCCCGAGTGGGCGAACGTCGCCTACGACCCCGTCGACTACCAGAAGATTTCCTACTACGCGGCGCCCAAGAAGGACGAGGACCGTCCGGAGAGCCTCGACGAGGTCGATCCCGAGCTCCTCCGCACCTACGAGCGGCTGGGCATCCCGCTGGAGGAGCAGAAGATGCTCGCCGGCGTGGCGGTGGACGCGGTCTTCGACAGCGTCTCGGTGGCGACCACCTTCAAGGAGAAGCTGGCCGAAGAGGGTGTGATCTTCTGCTCCATGTCGGAAGCGATCAAGAACCACCCCGAGCTGGTCAAGAAGTACCTGGGCTCGGTGGTACCCCGGACGGACAACTTCTTCGCCGCCCTGAACTCGGCGGTGTTCTCCGACGGCTCGTTCGTCTACGTGCCCAAGGGCGTGCGCTGCCCGATGGAGCTCTCCACCTACTTCCGCATCAACGCCATGAACACCGGCCAGTTCGAACGCACCCTGATCGTCGCCGAGGAGGGCTCGTACGTGTCCTACCTGGAGGGGTGCACCGCGCCGATGCGCGACGAGAACCAGCTCCACGCCGCGGTGGTCGAGCTGGTGGCCCTCGACGACGCCCAGATCAAGTACTCCACGGTGCAGAACTGGTACCCGGGCGATCCGAAGACCGGCAAGGGCGGCGTCTACAACTTCGTCACCAAGCGGGGCCTGTGCGCCGGCCGCAACTCGAAGATCTCCTGGAGCCAGGTGGAGACCGGCTCGGCGATCACCTGGAAGTACCCGAGCTGCGTCCTCAAGGGCGACGGCTCCACCGGCGAGTTCTACTCGGTCGCGGTGACGAAGGGCCGCCAGCAGGCCGACACCGGGACGAAGATGATCCATGTGGGCAAGAACACCAGGAGCGTGATCGTGTCCAAGGGGATCTCCGCCGGCCACGGGCAGAACACCTACCGGGGCCAGGTGAAGATCCTCAAGAAGGCCGACGGCGCCCGCAACTTCTCCCAGTGCGACTCGATGCTGATCGGCGACCAGTGTGGCGCCCACACCTTCCCGTACATCGACGTCCAGAACCCGACCGCCAAGATGGAGCACGAGGCGACGACGTCGAAGATCGGGGAGGACCAGATCTTCTACTGCAACTCCCGCGGTCTGGACGAGGAGACGGCGCTGTCGTTGATCGTCAACGGCTTCTGCAAGGAGGTCTTCAAGGAGCTGCCGATGGAGTTCGCCGTCGAGGCGCAGAAGCTGCTGGAGATCAGTCTGGAGGGGAGCGTGGGCTGACGTCGACCGCAGAGCGGGCGCGGGGGGACGAGCCCCCCGCCTACACCGCGCCAGGCCCGAGGCCCGGCCGGGGCTTGTCCCCCGCCGTCGGACACCCCCGGGGCCTGTCCCCGGCCGGTTCGGAGGGCGCGGCCCGACGGAAACCCGGATCGAAGCGGCCGGGCTCTGCCCCGGCCGAGCCGGGAGCGAGCGAAGCGAGCCACCACCAGCACGCGACACCAGGAAACACGACACCAACGAACCCTGACCACGACCTGACCACGAAACGAAACGAGACCCATACGACCATGCTTCTCGAGATCAAGAACCTGCACGCCTCGGTGGAGGACACCGAGATCCTCAAGGGCGTGGACCTGGCCATGGACCGTGGCGAGGTGCACGCCATCATGGGCCCGAACGGCTCCGGCAAATCGACCCTGGCCCAGATCCTGGCCGGCCGCGAAGAGTACGACGTGACCGACGGCCAGGTGCTGTACCAGGGCGAGGACCTGCTCGACCTGTCCCCGGAGGACCGGGCGCGCGAGGGGATCTTCCTGGCCTTCCAGTACCCGGTGGAGATCCCCGGCGTGTCGAACACCTACTTCCTGAAGGCGGCGCTCAACGCCATCCGCAAGCATCGCGGCGAGGACGAGATCGACGCCATGGACTTCCTCGCGCTGGTGCGCGAGAAGATGAAGCTCGTCAAGATGGACGAGTCCCTGCTCAAGCGCCCGGTGAACGAGGGCTTCTCCGGCGGCGAGAAGAAGCGCAACGAGATCTTCCACATGGCGGTGCTCGACCCGACCCTGGCGGTGCTCGACGAGACCGACTCGGGCCTGGACATCGACGCCCTCAAGACCGTGGCCGAGGGGGTCAACAGCCTGCGTGACGGGGAGCGCGGCTTCCTCCTGATCACCCACTATCAGCGGCTGCTGAACTACATCGTGCCGGACAGGGTGCACGTCATGGTCGACGGCCGGATCATCCAGTCCGGCGGCCCGGAGCTGGCCGAGGAGCTGGAGGAGAAGGGCTACGCCTGGGCCGACGAGGCGACGCCCGCCGGGGCCGCGCAGCCGGCGACGGTGTAAGGGAGCCGATCGACATGGCCATCCTCACCGACAGGAGAGACCTGAACGAGTCCACCTTCCTCTCCGGGTTCGAAGCCTTCGACCGCTCCAGGTCGGGCCACGAGCCGGAGCCGGTGGGCGCCGTGCGCCGCCGCGCCATCGAGCGCTTCGCGGAGCTCGGGTTCCCGACCCTCAAGCAGGAAGAGTGGCGCTTCACCAACGTCGCCCCGATCGCCCGGCGGGACTTCGTCCGGATCGACGAGGCCCGCGGCGGGAGCGGACCGTCGAAGCGGCCGGCGAAGGACCAGGTGGAGCCCTGGCTCTTCGGCAGCGCCCGCGCCCACCTGGTGTTCGTCGACGGCCGGCTGGCTCCGGAGCTCTCGAACACCGAGGACCTGCCCGAAGGGACCGTGCTCACCGGTCTCGACCGGGCTCTCGTGGACCACGCCGAGCTGGTGGTCGAGCACCTGGCGCGCCACGCCTCCTTCGACGAGCACCCGTTCGTGGCGCTCAACACCGCCTACATCGCCGACGGCGCGTTCCTCCACGTGCCGAGGAACACGGTGATCGAGGAGCCGATCCACGTGCTGTTCTACTCGTCCGGCATCCTCGACCACGAGGGGGATGCCGAGGGCCGGCCGGCTGCGGTCTTCCCGCGCAACCTGTTCGTCCTGGGCGAGCACAGCCAGGCCACCGTGGTCGAGACCTTCGCCGGTCCCGAGGGCGTGGAGTACTTCAACTGCCCCGTGACCGAGGTGGTCTGTGACCAGGCCGCCGTCCTCGACCACTACAAGATGCAGCAAGAGTCGACCGCGGCCTTCCACATGGCCACGTTCCAGCTCCACCAGGACCGCGACTCCAACTACTCGCTGCACTCGATCTCGCTGGGCGGCGCCCTGGTGCGCAACGACGTCAACACGATCCTCGACGGCGAGGGATGCGAGTCGACCCTCAACGGCCTCTACATGGTCAAGGGCGAGCAGTTCGTCGATCAC
>JASFUJ010000039.1:0-10724 GCA_050050355.1 Acidobacteriota bacterium | reverse complement strand
TGACACCTGCGGCCGGGACCCCCGGACCGCTCCGAGGGGGACCGGTCGATGGCGTACCGGACCAGCCCCCCACCCCATGGGGCTCCGTGCAAACGGGGTGGCACTTTGCGGATCGGGGTCGTCGGGCCCCGGACCGCTCCAGGTGTCGTCGCTCTCTGCCGTGCCTGGTGGGCTGGTTCGCTTCGGGGGCCGCCGGGGAGGGTGGGGCCTTCGGCCCGGTCCGGCCGGGACAGAGCCCGGCCGCTTCAACTGGAGGGTTCGATGGTGCGGAGAGCGCTTCCGGAGGGTCCGACGCCGACCGTCCGGATCGAAGCGGCCGGCTTCAGCCGGCCGGATGGGCCCGAAGGCCCCACCTCACCCCATCCCCCCCCCCGATCCGCCTCCCTCTCCCCCCACGGCGAGAGCCACCCGATCCGCCTCCCTCTCTCCCCCGCGGCGAGAGCCACCCGATCCGCCTCCCTCTCTCTCCCGCGGCTAGAGCCCCCCCCGATCCGCCTCCCTCTCCCCCCACGGGGAGAGGGCCGGGGTGAGGGGCTGTCGGCCGGATGCGCCCGGAGGGCGCCACGTCGCCGAGCCGCGGGAGAGGGGCAGGGGCACAGCGGCCGAGCTATCGACCCGGGGGCGTGACCGTGTACCCGAGGACCTTGGCCACCTTCATGTTGTCGGAGAACAGCTCACCCCGCAGGATCTTGCCGCCGGAGACGGTGTAGAGAGCCAGCTCGTCCAGCTCGAGCTCTCCGCCGCTGGGTGGGAGGGGCGGCTCACCCGGTTTCGGCGCCTTGCCCCGACCGGTGTGGTGCCCGGTCACCCGGAGCACGACGGCCACCCGGTCGCCCTCGGCGAGCATGCTCTCGACGGAGTAGGAGAGGTCGGGGAAGTAGGACCTGCGGAACTCCTCCGACTTGCGGACCCCGGCCGCCTTCTCGGCGATCCAGTAGGTCTCCATGCAGGAGAGGTCGGCGCCGTCCATGCACCGCTCCACGTACTCGCGTACCAGGCGCTTGGTGGCGTCCTTCCGGTCTTCCGGCTCGGCCGGCGCCGGCGTCGCGAGCATCAGGAGCAGGGCACAGCACAGGGCGAGGCCGAGAGCGGTCCACCGGGCGAGCGGTCGGGAGCGGTTCGTGGTCTTCGTCATGGTCGTTCTCCTTCGGGTCGGGTTGGTCGGATGCCGGCCCCGCGAGATCGGGTGGCCGGCGCGTCTGCAGCCAGGGTCCCCGTCCGGCTCCGTCAGGTCCATGAGGGCGCCGTGAGGCTTCGGTATAGTCCCTGTCCCATGGCTCCCTCATCGAGCGCTTCGACGGACGGCCCATCTGTTCCGATGGAGGAGAGCTTCCGGCTGGACGGGGGAGCCGGCGGGAGCTGGGTGGTCCAGCCGTCCCTGCACCGGGTGCAGCGGGTCGGGGGCGTGGCGGAGGGCTTCGAACCGGTGCAGGTGGAGCCGAAGGTGCTCCGGGTGCTGGTGGAGCTGGCCCGCGAGCCCGGGCGGGTGATCTCCCAGGACGAGCTCCGGGAGCGCGTGTGGGGCACCGCCCACGTGTCGGACGAGGTCGTGCGGCGGGCGGTCTACGAGCTGCGCAAGATCCTGGGCGAGGACGCCGGCGAGCCGAGGTTCATCGAGACCGTGCCCCGGGCCGGGTACCGGTTGCTCGCGGCGGTGGAGCGCGTTGCCGCGCCCCGGCCCGCCGCCTCGGCCACGCGCCGCTGGCTCCCGGCCGCGCTCCTCGCCCTGTTCGTCGCCGTGCCGGCGCTCGGGTTCCTGGTCTTCTTCGAGCTGCTGGTCGACCGGGAACGGGCGGCCGGATCGGCGGCGGCACCCGCTCCGCGGATCCGCCCCCTGACCTCCCTGCCGGGTCTCGAGTACGACCCGGCATTCTCCCCGGACGGCGGCCGGATCGCCTTCGTCCGTGCGGACTCGGACGGCCTGGACCCGGCGCTCCACGTCCAGGTGGTGGGCGAGGGCGCGCCGCTCCGGCTGGTGGAGGGGGGCGAGCAGCCGTGCTGGGCGCCCGACGGCCGGCGGATCCTGTTCGTGGTCCGTGCGGAGGGCACCGGAGGGTCGGAGCGCGGGTGGGAGATCCGCTCGGTCCCCGCCCTGGGCGGTCCGAGCCGGCTGGTGGCCGAGGCCGGTGCGCAGGAGCCGTACGGGCTCGCCTGCTCACCGGACGGCCGGCACGTGGCCTACGGCTGGGCGGAGCACCACGGCGAGGCCTACCGGATCACCCTGCTCGACCTGGAGACCGGGGAGCGGAGGTTCCTCTCCCACCCGCCGGCGGGGATCTCCGGCGACGGCGAGCCGGCGTTCTCTCCCGACGGCGGGACGATCGCCTTCCTGCGCAACCACTACGGCCTGATCCAGGACGTCTACACCGTGCCCCTCACCGTGCCCGGGCCGGACTCCGGAGACGCGCCGGCCGAGCGGCGGATCACCCGGGCCTCCCGCAAGATCCCGGACGTGGTCTGGTCGCCGGACGGCGCGCACCTGCTGTTCACCCGGTACGGGGGCGGCGACCACCGGCTGTGGCGGATCTCCGTCGACGGCGGCGCCGAGGCAGAGCCGGTGCCGGTGGGGGAGGGGGCGATGACCCTCAGCCTGGACCGGGCCGGCGGCCGGCTGGCCTACACGCGTTACCTGTGGAAGTTCCGGTTCTGGCGCGTGGAGCTGCCGTCCGGCGCGGCCGAGCCCCTGCCCCTGCTCTCCTCGACCCGGTTCGACAGCGAGGTGGCCGTCGCGCCGGACGGCGAGCGCCTGGCCTTCGTCTCCACCCGCTCCGGGGACTTCGAGCTCTGGGTCTCGGGGATCGACGCCGCGTCGCCCCGGCGCCTGACCGACTTCGGCGGCCCGACGGTCCGCGAGCCCGCCTGGTCACCCGACGGCCGCTGGATCGCCTTCACCGCCGCCGTGGACGGCGACGCCGACATCTGGCGGATCGACCCCCGGGGCGGCCTGCCGGAGCGCGTGACCGCCGCGCCGGGCCACGAGGTCGCCCCCTGGTGGTCGCGGGACGGCCGGTGGCTCTACTACGCGTCGAACCGGGCCGCGCACGGGTCAGCCCGCTGGGAGCTCTGGCGCCGGCCGGCGGACGGAGAGGCCGGGGCCCGGTCGGAGAAGGCCGAGCAGGCCGATCAACCGGTCGATCAACAGGTGACCAGGGGCGGCGGCCACCGGGGGGCGGAGTCGCTCGACGGCCGCTGGCTCTACTTCAGCCGCCGGGGGCAGGACGGCCTCTGGCGCCGGCCGCTCGGCGCGGCCGGGTCCACCGGCGCCGGGCAGGCGGAGCTGGTGCTCCCGGAGCTCCGGCGGGAGCACGAGGGCAACTGGGCGGTCGGCCCGGACGGCATCGTCTTCGTCACCAAGGACGAGACCCCGGGCTCCGAGCAGGGCTCCGTGCCGGCCTCGGTGCTGGCCCGGTTCGTGCCCGCTTCCGGCGACGCCCCGGGGCGGGTCGAGACCGTCACCCGCCTCGAGAGCTGGCCCATCAGCCCCAGCCTGGCCCTGGCCCCGGACGGCTCCTGGTTGATCTACTCCCAGGCCCACGGCGTCGAGAGCGACATCGTCCTGGCCGAGAACGTGTTCTGAGGGGCGGGGTGGCAGGCCGTAGACTAGCCCTCCGATGGCGCCCACCCGTCCGAGCGACCCGCCCGAACCGAGCGACCCGGCCGAATCGGCCGAGAAGGGCCTCCGGCTCTTCCACCCGGTCGTCCGGCGGTGGTTCGCCGAGCGCGTCGGCACCCCGACGGATGTCCAGCGGAAGGCCTGGCCCGAGATCGCCTCCGGCCGCCACGTGCTGGTCACCGCCCCCACCGGCACCGGCAAGACCCTCACCGCCTTCCTCTGGGCCCTCGACCGGCTGCTGACCGGGCGCACCCCCGGCGGCGCGGTGCGGGTGCTCTACGTCTCGCCGCTCAAGGCCCTCAACGCGGACGTCCACCGCAACCTCGAAGTTCCCCTCTCCGAGCTCCGGGAGCGGTTCCAGGAGAGCGGTGAGACCGCCTTCCAGCCGGTCCGCGCCGCCGTCCGCTCCGGCGACACCCCGCAGAGCGAGCGCCGCAAGATGATCCGCCGCCCGCCGGAGATCCTGATCACCACCCCGGAGAGCCTCAACCTGCTGCTCACCTCCGAGGGTGGCCGCGCGATCCTGGAGGGCCTGGAGACGGTCATCCTGGACGAGATCCACGCCGTCGCCGGCACCAAGCGGGGGACTCATCTCATCACCGCCGTCGAGCGCCTGACCCTGCTCTCCGGGGAGTTTCAGCGGGTCGCCCTGTCGGCCACCGTCCGGCCGCTCGAGACCGTGGCCGGGTTCGTCGGCGGCTTCGAGGCCCTGGACGATGCCGCCGGCGAGTGGACCTATCGCCCACGCCCCGTGACCACCGTCTCCTCCGCCATGGAGAAGACCTACGACCTGGAGGTGCGGTTCCCGGGCGGGGCGGAGGAGGAGGCTCCCGGGCCCGTGACCGGCCCGGAGACCTCCGTCTGGGACCTGATCGTCCCCGAGCTGGTGAAGGTCATCCGCGGCCACCGCTCGACCCTGGTGTTCGCCAACTCCCGCCGGCTGACCGAGAAGCTGACCCGCCTGGTGAACGCGGAAGGCGCGGGCGGCGAGACCGACCTGGCCTACTCCCACCACGGGTCGCTGTCCCGCGAGGTCCGCCAGGTGGTGGAGGAGCGGCTCAAGCGAGGTGAGCTGCCGGCGATCGTCGCCACCAGCTCCCTGGAGCTGGGGATCGACGTCGGCGCCCTCGACCGGGTGGTGATGGTGGAGAGCCCGCGCTCCATCGCCTCGGCCATCCAGCGGGTCGGCCGCTCCGGCCACCGGGTGGGGGAGGTCTCCCGCGGGACGCTCCTGCCCCTCTACGGCCGGGACTTCCTGGACGCCGCGGTGGTCACCCGGGCCGTCCTCGACCGGGAGATCGAGGAGACCCGGCCGATCCGCTCGCCCCTCGACGTGCTCGCCCAGGTGATCCTGTCGATGGTGGTGGCCGAGACCTGGGAGGTGGACGCGCTCTTCGCCTTCCTGCGCACCGCCTGGCCCTACCGGAGCCTGTCCCGGCGCCACTTCGACCTGGTGCTCGAGATGCTCGCCGGCCGCTACGCCGACAGCCGCATCCGCGAGCTCTCGCCCCGGGTGTCGATCGACAAGGTCGAGGGCACCGTGCGGGCGCGCCCCGGGGCGGCGCGGCTGATCTACCTCTCCGGCGGCACGATCCCGGACCGGGGTTACTACCACCTGCGGGTGGCGGACGGCCGGGGAGCGTCTCCGGACGGCAAGGGCGCCCGGATCGGCGAGCTGGACGAGGAGTTCGTCTGGGAGCGCTCGGTGGGCGACACGTTCACCCTCGGCACCCAGATCTGGCGCATCCGGCGGATCACCCACAACGACGTGTTCGTGGAGCCGGCCTCCGGGGCGGCGGCCATGGCCCCGTTCTGGCGCGCCGACGAGCGGGACCGGGACTTCTTCGTCTCGGAGAAGGTGGGGCGGTTCCTGGAGGCGGTGGAGCACCGGCTCGACGGGGACGGGATCGCCGCCGAGCTGGCCCGGGAGCACCGGATGGACCGGGGGGCGGCGGCGGAGCTGGTGCGCTTCCTCCGGGAGCAGAAGGCGGCCCTGGGCGGGCGCCTGCCGCACCGCCACCGGCTGATGATCGAGCACGTGGCCGGCGAGGAGGGGGAGGCCGGCAAGCTCGGCACCGCCGGCCGGCACCGGCTGGTGCTCCACACCTTCTGGGGCGGCCGGGTCAACCGTCCCCTGGCCGTGGCCCTGGCCACCGCCTGGGAGGAGCGCTTCGGCGCGCCGCCGGAGATCCTGCACGACGACGACTGCCTGATGGTCACCGTGCCGGAGGAGCTCCGGGACGAGGACCTCCTGGCGCTCGTCCCGCCGGAGCGGATCGAGGACCTCCTCCGCGAGCGCCTCGAGCGGACCGGCTTCTTCGGCGCCCTGTTCCGCCAGAACGCCGCCCGGGCGCTGCTCCTCCCCCGGGCCGGGTTCCGCCGCCGCACGCCGCTCTGGCTGACCCGCCAGCGGGCCAAGAAGCTGCTCGAGGCGGTCGGCCGCTACGGCGACTTCCCCGTCGTGCTCGAAACCTGGCGCACCTGCCTGGAGGACGCGCTCGACCTGGAGACCCTGAAGCAGCTCCTGGGCGCGGTCCGGAGCGGCGAGATCGAGGTCCGCTCCGCGCGCACGGACGCCCCCAGCCCCTTCGCCGCCAACCTGGTCTGGAAGCAGACCAACACCCTGATGTACGCCGACGACGCGCCGGAGGGCGCCGGCGGATCGGACCGCTCCGGCGCCATCCGCCGGGACCTGCTGCGGGAGCTGGTGTTCTCCTCCCACCTGCGCCCGCGCATCCCGGGCCGGGTGGTCGAGGAGCTCCGCCGGAAGCTCCAGCGGGTGGCTCCCGGGTACGCCCCCCGGGACGCCGCCGAGCTGCTGGACTGGATCAAGGAGCGGGTGTTGATCCCGGCGGACGAGTGGGCGGAGCTGGCGGAGGCGTTCGAGCGGGATCGGCAGGGACGGGGCGGGGACGAGAGCTTCGGCGACCTGGTGGAAGCGATCGCCGACCGGGCGCTCCGGGTCCGGCTGTCTCCTCCCGGGGCCGACCCGGAGACCGCCGCGGTGGTGGCGGTGGAGACCCTGCCCCGGGTGGCCCTCGCTCTCGGGATGGACCCTCTGGGCATCGGCCCGCCGGGGTTCGGTGCCGCCGACCCGTCGGAGGGCGGAGCGGCCGGGCGGGGGAGCGGAGCCCTGGCGGCGCTGACGGACCCGGGAGTGCGGGATCCGGCGCCGCCGGCGGCCCTGGCCAACCTGGAGCGGATGGCGGAGGAGTGGGGCCGCCGGCCAGCGGCGGACGGAGCGCCGGACGGCGCCGGCGCATCCGAACCGGCCGACCTCCTGGCCGACTGGCTCCGCTTCCAGGGCCCGGTGGTCCGGGGCCGGCTCGAGGAGGTCTTCGGCCTGAACCCGGCGGGTTTGGACGCCGCCCTCGAGACCCTGATGGAGGAGGAGCGGATCGTCGTCGACGAGCTCACGGTCGGGACCGGCGTGACCGAGCCGGAGATCTGCGACGCGGCCAACCTGGAGACGCTCCTCCGCTGGACCCGCGCCGCCGCCCGCCCCGAGCTCCGGGCGCTCCCGGTCGAGCGCCTGCCCCTCTTCCTGGCGACCCACCAGGGCCTGGCCCTCCGGGGCCGGGACCTGGAGGACCTCCAGATCCGCCTCGAAGCCCTCTTCGCCCGCCCGCTGCCCGCCCGCGCCTGGGAGACCGACGTCCTCCCGGCCCGCATGGAGCCCTACCGCAAGGCCTGGCTCGACACCCTGCTGCGGGAGAGCGACCTGCTCTGGACCGGCGCGGGGGAGCGGCGGATCACCTTCCTCTTCCCTCCGGACCTGGACCTGCTGGAGGACGAGCCCCCCGAGCCCCCCGAGCTCACCGAGCTCACCGAGCCCGGGACCGACGGGGAACCGCCCATCCCGGGAGATCCGTTTCCGGATTCCCTCTTTCCAGATTCCAGGGGCCGCTTCACCGTCGACGACCTGGCCGACCACGCGGGCCTTCCTCCGGCCGAGGTCACCGAGCGCCTCTGGACCCTCGCCTGGCGCGGCCGGGTCACCACCGACGGCTTCGAGCCCGTGCGCCGGGGGATCCTGTCGAAGTTCCGATCCCGGGACCCCGGCACCCGGGGCACTCGATCCACGCGCCCCGCCCGCCGCCCGCGCCCGGGCCGGCGAGTCGACCGCTGGCGCCCCAGACAGACCGACCCCGGCACCTGGCGCCTCCTCCCACCTCCTCCCTCTCCCCGTGGGGAGAGGGCCGGGGTGAGGGGATACACCTCCGGAGCCACCTGGCGGGAGGGGGCACCCTCTCCACCGGACCCTCTAGACCGCGACAACCTCGCCAAGGCCCGCGCCCGCCTCCTCCTCGACCGCCACGGCGTCCTCTTCCGCGAGCTCCTCGACCGCGAGCTTCCGCCCTTCCGCTGGGGCCGCGTCTTCCGGGCGCTCCGCCTCATGGAGCTCTCCGGCGAGGTGCTCGCCGGCCGGTTCTTCGAAGGCGTCCCCGGCCTCCAGTTCGCCACCCCCGGCGCCGTCCGCACCCTCCGGGAGGACCTCCTGCCGGACGACGCCGTCTACTGGATGAACGCCCGCGACCCGGCCTCCCCCTGCGGCCTCGCCCTGCCGGAGCTCAAGGAGGCCGTCCCCGGCCTCCCCGAGCGCCGGGAGGGCAATTATCTGGTCTTCCACGGCGAGCGCCCGGTCGTCACCGCCCGCCGCAGGGGCAAGAGCCTCGAGATCCGGCTCCCCCCCGACCACCCCCGCCTGGACGACGCCCTGGGCTTCCTCAAGGTCCTCCTCACCCGGGACGTGGCGCCGCGCAAGCTGATCGAGGTCGAAGAGATCAACGGCACGCCGGCGCCGGAGAGCCCCTACCTGCCGGTGCTCCGCCGCCTGTTCAGCGCCACGGTCGAGCCCCGGTCGGTGAAGCTGCGGCGGCGGTATTCCTCTGGTCGCCCCTCCTCCTCCTGACCTCCTCCTCCCTCTGTTTCCTGGGCGGGATGCTCCCTTCCCGCATCGCCTTGGCGGTTCGTCATCGGTGGAGGAGGCATCAGCACCCGGCGGTCACCGGTGGTATAGTCATCGACGACGCGGTGAGATCGTCGACGCCGATCTCCGCCGCCACCCTCGGCCACCCTCGATGGAAGAGCTCGCCGATGGAAGATTTCTCGCGATCGGGCGGTTCCACGAGGTAGAGAGGACAGACGAACGATGACAGACCGTCGACCGAAAGCGAGCGCCACCGGGCCGGTGCACCTGGTCGTCACCGGGGAGATCGATCCTACGGTGGCGCCTCCAGCCAGCCACGCATCCGCGTAAGGACCCGCTCGAGCCGCCGCTCGAGCTCCGGAGGCTCGCGCAGGGGTCCCAGATCGGGATCCCGGTCCGCGAACTTCACGGCCTGCTCCAGCTCGAGATCGTTCCGTCCGATCTCCCCCAACCACTCGAACGCTTCTTCCTTCTCTCCGAGCTGCGCGTAAGCACACGCAAGGTTGTACTTGGTCGGTGCGTGACTCCGGCAGAGCTCGTGGGTCCGCCGGAACAGCTCGCACGACCGTTCGACGTCTCCGAGGCGAAAGTTGGCGGTCGCCAGATACGAGATGGGCCGCCAGTCGTCCGGGTCGATGCCCATGGCCGTCCGGGCCGCGCGCTTGGCTCGCTTGAACAGGTCCTGCCGCCGGCGGGTCCGTTCCGGCGGAAGTGATTCCGCCAACATCAGCGCACCCAGAGCCCTGCGCTTCTCGATCTCCTCGTGCTCGTATCGTTCCCCGGAGATCTCCTCGAGGAGCTCCAGGCGGTCGATGGCCCGGGCCCAGTGGCACTGATCGAGGGCCACGGCCGTCATCTGCGAGAGGAGTCGGTGGAATCCCGGATCGGACGCCACGCGCGAGAACCGGAGCTCCGAGTACTCGACGTAATAGATCAGTGCGTTCGCCTTTTCCGTGAAGTACTTCTCCTCTTCGGAGAGAACCAGCGGATCCTGCGTGACGAAGACTCTGGGAGGCCCGTGGGGTGGACCGGTCTTCGGCGCACGATCCATGATCTTCCGTACTTCCGGCAAGATGTGCCGCACCTCCTCCCGCATCTCGCGTTCGAAGAACTCGACCGGTCCGACCTTCTTCAAACGCCGGGTGAAGGCGGGGCCGAGCTCCAGGACGAGGCCGACGGCGAGGAGCGCCACGAGGTGCATGCCCACCAGCTCGGACCACGCCACGACGGCCTCGATGGGTCTCTCCGAGACCACCCGATCGGCCAATGCGTCGGCGGCGAGGCGCAGGCTCAGGACGAGAGAGACGAGAACCACGACGGCGCTCAAGCCACCGGCGATGCGGATCGCCGACAGGTGCCGGCCCTTCCACCTGACCCACTCTCGAAGACCGCTGGCCCGCTGCCGAAGACTCAATGAAGCTCCTCTGCGAAGTATCTTCGTCGAGTCTAACGCAGGGGGGCGCGGCGCCTCGACCCTCGCGACGTGCTCATCGTTGTCGTACGCTGTGCTGAAGAGCACGACGATCACGGTCCGGACCGCTCCCGACGGCTCCCGGCCGGAGCCGTCCACTCGCTACGGCAGCAACCGGTGATCCGTGGAGGGGCGCGAGGGGTCCCTCGCCGGTCGCAGTCCAGCCGCCGAGGGAGCTCCTCGCGTGCCCTCCCGGCAAGCCCCCGGCGAAGGCATCCACCCGGCCGGCGTCACCGCTTCACAGCGCAACCCTACAGCGGCATCACGCCGCCGATCTCGGCCGCCTGGCGGTAGATCGCGATCACCTCGTCGCTGCCCCGCATCTCCACCTCGGCGGTGACGCTCACGTAGTTGCCCTTCCTCGACTCCCGGGTGCTGATCTCGGTCTCCTCGTCGAACAGGGCCGTCACCTCGTCCAGCAGGTGCTGCGGGGCGATGAACTTGAACAGGTAGTGACAGGGCCAGTCGTAGTACTCGTCCAGCCGGTTGCGGAAGCTCTGTTCGCTCGTGCCGTCCATGGGGACGATGATACCGGCTGGCGCCCCGGCGGAATTCCCGGGCGCCCCGGACCGCCGGTGCCGGGCGCCCGGAATCCACGAGGGGCCTCCTGATATCCTCTCCGGGCGCCTCCCGCGCCGCCGGGAGGATCGAATCTCGTCCGTTCGAATCGACTCCGGAGCACTCTCATGTCCCCGACCCCCAGTCCGACC
>JASFUJ010000038.1:0-10900 GCA_050050355.1 Acidobacteriota bacterium | reverse complement strand
TCGAGGAGCGGGCGGTCTCACCGGGGTCGATGACCATCGGCACACCGACGGACGCGGTGATCCCGGAAAGGGTCTCGGCAGACTGCAGGGCCTCGAAGTCCGGGTAGGCCATGCCCCTGTACCGGAGGAGGCCTCCTGGCCCCTCCGTGTAGACGTTGACCAGCCGCTCCGGCTGGTGCAGTGGAGGATGCCTGAACAGCAGCCCGTTGATCACGCTGAACACCGAGGTGTTGAGGCCGATCCCCAGGGAGAGGATGACCAACGTCGCGGCGGTGAAGGAGCGGTACTTGGTCAGCGACCGCATTGCGAAGCGAATGTCTCCCCAGAGTCCGGACATGAACGAGCCTCCTGGTCCCCGCCGTCCCTCGGGGGATGGCGCGGACGGTCGATCCGCCAGCCGGCGGCGCAGCGAGCCGGTGACGGGGTGGTCGATGACGGCGAGATCGGAGGCCAGCCGCTCCCAGCTCGGCACCTCCTCGTCCAGCCAGGCTTCGAGCTCGGCGGTGGTCGGCCGGGGCGCCTGTTCCGGCCGCTCCCGCCGTTCCCAGGCGTCGGCCAGGAGCTGGGCGAGCTCGGCCTCCACCGCGGCTTGCCGGGACGGCGGAATCGACAGCGCCGGCAGGCGCTCGCGGATCAGTCGCCGGAAGGTGGTCGCATCGATCTGAGAATCCGACATGGCTCGGCTCCCACCTCAGGCGGCGCCTGGCTCGGGCGCCAGGTCCGGGGCGTCGGCGAGATCCGTGATGCGCTCGACCGCGGTCACGAGGGCGCGCCACTGGCGCTGTTCCTGGGCCAGGGCGCGCTCGCCGGCGGCGGTCAGCTCGTAGAAGCGGCGCCGGCGCTCGCCGGGCTTCTCCACCCACCGGCCGCGCACCAGCGCGCGCTTTTCCAGCCGGTAGAGCAGGGTGTAAAGGGACGAGACGTGGAAGGTCACCACGCCCCGCGAGCGGCGCTCGATGAGCTGTGCCAGCTCATAGCCGTGCCGCGGCCGCTCCTCGAGAAGAGAGAGCACCAGAAGCTCCGCCGCTCCCTTCTTGCGCTCCGCGTCGACCGCTTCCGGTGTCTGGTCTGCGTGTCGAGTCATGGTCTCCCTTCCGATCGTTCGTTCGGTTGCGCCACATGTGGCGTCACCACCTATTTACGCGCACCTGGTCGGAAGGTTTCAGCACTCCTTTACTTTCACTGAAACGGGCGAGCCATCGAAGGGCGCCCCGCCCACGGGGAGCCTTTGACGTCCGGGAAGTGCTCGGATGGGAGAACCACCGAGGGATCGGGAGAGCTTGACTCACCCGTCACGAGCTCGGCGTTTGTCGATGTCTAGAGGTACGCCGCCTCGGTGCCGATGATCCACCAGACGAACCAGCCGAGGACCACGAACGCCACCAGGAGGAGGGCGGACCAGAGCACGGCCACCTTCCAGCCGTAGTGGTACCAGAGGATCCAGCACAGCCCGGCCACGGCCAGGACGGTGAACAGGACGAAGAGGGTCGCGGCGAAGATCATCGGCCGCCCCTCTCGATCGACCCGGTCGCCTCAGTCATGGAACGTCCTCCCCTCCCGCGCCATCTCCCGCAGCAGCCCGGCCGGCTCCAGGCGGGCGCCGTGGCGCGCGGCGTAGCCGTCGAGCGTCTCGACGACCGCGGCCAGGCCCAGGCGGTCCGCCTCGCGGAGGATCCCGCCCCGGAACGGCGGGAAGCCGAACCCGAAGATCACCCCGATGTCCACGTCGGTCGGGTTCGAGATCACCCCGTCCTCGATGCAGCGTGCAGTCTCGTTGAGCATCTGCAGCCAGCAGCGCTCGGTGATCTCCTCGTCGGAAATCGAGCCCGCCGCCTCCTGCCAGCCGAGGAGCTCGTAGACCGCCGGGTCCGGCCGCTTCTCGTCCCCCGAGTAGTCGTAGAAGCCCTGCCCCGCCTTGCGACCGATCCGGCCGGAGTCGATCATCGTCTGGAACGCCGGCGGCGCCTCGATCCGGTCGCCGAAGTAGGGCGCCATGACCCGGCCCGCGTGGTGGGCGACGTCGAGGCCGACCTCGTCCAGCAGCTCCAGCGGCCCCACCGGCCAGCCCCAGCGGCGCATGGCCCGGTCGATCCGCTCGATGGTCACGCCCTGGCTGAGAATCCACGCCGCCTCGTTGACGAACGGCCCCAGCACACGGCTGGTGAAGAAGCCGGGGCCGTCGTCCACCACGATGACGGTCTTGCCCATCTCGAGGCCGACCTGGACGGTCGTCGCCAGGGTCTCCTCCGAGGTCGCCGGCTGGCGGATGATCTCCAGCAGCGGCATCTTGTGGACCGGCGAGAAGAAGTGCATGCCGACCACGTTCTCCGGCCGCTTCGAGGCCTCGGCCAGGCGCGCGATGGGGATCGTGGAGGTGTTGGACGCGAAGATCATGCGCTCCGGGCAGATGCGCTCCATCTCCCGGATCACCTGGTGCTTGACCTCCAGGTCCTCGAACACCGCTTCGATCACGAAGTCGGCTCGCTCGAAGGGCTGGTCGGCGGTGGTGCCGTGGATGCGGGCCATGGCGGTCTTCTTCTCCACCGGGGTCATCCGGCGGCGCTTCACCCGCTCGTCGAACACCCTGGACGCGCTCTTCATGCCCCGGGCGACGGCTTCCTGGTCCCGGTCCTTCATCACCACCTGGCGCCCCTTGTGGGCCAGCACCTGGGCGATGCCGGAGCCCATGAGCCCGGCGCCCAGCACGCCGATCCGCTCGACGGCGCGCGCCTTCC
The DNA here is from genome assembly GCA_050050355.1 of Acidobacteriota bacterium. Taxonomy (GTDB): domain Bacteria; phylum Acidobacteriota; class Thermoanaerobaculia; order Multivoradales; family DATKCC01; genus JASFUJ01. The sequence continues at coordinate 8,165 of JASFUJ010000038.1, read as the reverse complement.
CGGCCAGCGTCTTCGCCCGGTCGTCGACCTCGTTCTTCATGAAGAAGATGCCCATGAGGTTCTTGGCCACCTCGGAGGTGACCAGCCGGGTGAAGGCCCCGGCCTCCAGCTCCAGGGCCCGCTCGAGCGGTAGGCCCATTCCCTCGCGCACGATCTCGAGGGCGGTGAGCGGCGCCGGGTAGTGGCCGCCGGTCTTCTTCATCACGGTCTCGCGGGCCTTGCCGTAGACCAGCTTCTGCGCCAGCGGGAGGCGCGCGGCCAGGTCGGCCGCCTTCCTGGCGAGCGGCCTGGAGCGCGCCCGCCGGGCGAGGGCCTCGCCCTGCTCGACCAGCTTCACCGCCGCCCGGCGCAGGTCCGCCGGGTGGCAGACGGTGTCCACCAGCCCCAGGCGGTACGCCTTCTTCGCCGGCACCCGCTTGCCGGTGAGGATCAGGTCGAGGGCGTCCGGAACGCCGATCAGCCGGGGCAGACGCTGGGTCCCGCCGAGCCCCGGGATCAGCCCGAGCTGGACCTCGGGCAGCCCGAGCCTGGTGGCGTCGGTCTCCGCCGCGGCCCGGAAGTCGCAGGCGAGGGCCAGCTCCAGCCCGCCCCCCAGGCACGAGCCTTCGACGGCCGCCACCGTCGGGAACGGGAGGTCGGCCAGCCGGCCGGTCAGGGCGTGCCCCCGGCGCAGCAGATCGAGCACCTCGGACTCGTCCTCCAGGGCCCGGAGCTCCTCGATGTCGGCCCCGGCGACGAAGCTCCCGGGCTTGCCGGAGGTGATCACCAGCCCCTTCACCCGCCCCTCCTGCCAGGCGCCCTGCACCTCGGCGAGGCGCTCCTCGAACCAGCCGATGATGCGCGAGGACAGCGTGTTGACCTTCTTGTCCGGATCGTCGAGCACCAGCCAGGCGATCCCGTCGGTGACGGTCAGACGGCCCGGGGTGGTGGCTCCGGTGGTCCGGTCGGGGGATCGTTCGGTGGTGGTGGGCATCGGAGCTTCCTTTCTCGTGAGGGGAGGGAGCCTGCGTCCCCTCATGCTAGGGATCGATGCCGCAACGTGTCAAGAATCGGCCGCAACGCGACGAAATCGCCTCCGGGCACTACCCCGATGGGTGGGAATTCTTCGAGAAGTGTCCCGCCTCGGCGGGTAGGCGCACTTACATCAATAGAAGCAATCTCTAACACGCAGCGAGAGGCCGGCGCGGCCTCCGGGAGCCACGTAGTACCAGGGGGAATGGCCGGATCTCCGCCGCGGGCGGAGGGGCTCGGAGGCGATCCGCGTTCGGCTGTTCCCGGGTCGCCGACCCCATCCCTCCGCGGAACCCTGAAACCCTGACAGAGGAGGGCACACATGAAACGCTTCACGATTCTGGCGCTCGCTCTGGTTCTAGCCGCCCCGGCCTTCGCCGCGGGCAATGGCGACGCGCCGGGCAAGCTCCTGAAGGCCAAGGGCCAGCCGGTCCCCGGTGAGTATCTGGTCGTCTTCGACGCGGACCATCCGGCCGCCGAGGTCGCCGAGCAGGCCGCCAACCAGCACGGCGGCGTCGTGCTCCAGACCTGGAGCCACGCCGTCAACGGCGCGCTCTTCGGCAGCATGAACGAGAACGGTGCCCGCGGCCTGGCGAACCGGCCCGGCGTGCTCTGGGTCGAAGAGAACCAGGTGGTCACCCTCAACGCCACCCAGACCAACCCGCCGAGCTGGGGCCTGGACCGGATCGACCAGCGGGACCTGCCGCTCGACAACTCCTACACCTACAACTACGACGGCACCGGCGTCCACCTCTACGTCATCGACACCGGCATCCGGCCGACCCACAACGACTTCGGCGGTCGGGCGAGCGCCGACTACGACGCGGTCGGTGACGGCCAGAACGGCATCGACTGCAACGGCCACGGCACCCACGTCTCCGGCACCGCCGGCAGCGCCACCTACGGCGTGGCCAAGAACGTCCGCATCCACGGCGTCCGCGTGCTCAACTGCAGCGGCTCCGGCACCACCGCCGGCGTGGTCGACGGCATCGACTGGGTGACCGCCAACCACCAGAGCCCGGCCGTGGCCAACATGAGCCTGGGCGGCGGCGCCTCCAGCACCATCGACAACGCGGTGAACAACTCCGTGGCCGCCGGCGTGTTCTACGCCGTCGCCGCGGGCAACGAGTCCACCGACGCCTGCACCCGCTCGCCGGCGCGCGCGGCCGACGCCTACACCGTGGGCTCGACCACCAGCTCCGACAGCCGGTCGTCGTTCTCCAACTACGGCACCTGCGTCGACATCTTCGCGCCGGGCTCCAGCATCACCTCGACCTGGCACACCAGCGACACGGCCACCAACACCATCAGCGGCACCTCGATGGCCTCGCCCCACGTGGCGGGCGCCGCGGTCCTCGTGCTCGACCAGGACGGCAGCCTGACGCCGGCCCAGGTGGGTCAGACCCTGACCGACCGCGCCACCTGCGGCGTGGTGAGCAACCCGGGCTCCGGTTCCCCGAACCTGCTGCTCTACTCGCTCGACGCCACCGATCCGGACTGCGACGGCGGCGGCGATCCGCCACCCTCCGGCGACTGCCCGGACGGCTTCACCCAGTACGACAGCAGCATCAGCTCCGGCTCCCAGGTGACGAATCCCTTCTCCGGAAGCGGCTTCTTCGACGGCCGCCTGATCTGCTCGGCCGGCAACGCCGACCTGGATCTCTACCTGGACAAGGAGAGCTGCGGGTGGTGGAGCTGCTCGTTCGGCTCCGTGGCCGGCTCGCTGAGCCCGGGCTGCGACGAGTCCCTGACGTACAACGGCACTTCGGGCACCTACCGCTGGCGCGTGCTGCACTACAGCGGTGGCACCGAGAGCTTCACCCTGTGCGTCAACCAGCCGTAACGACCGGGAGAGCCATCTCTCGCGTCGCAGCAGCTTGAAGGCTGTTCCCCGGCCCGCCGCGCCCTCTCCGGAGGCCCCGCGGCGGGCCGTTCTTGTTGAAGTCAATTGCGCGTGCCCGTCCCGTGCCGGGGGATGCGCCGCACCGAGACACTGAAGCGAACCGGATGACCGACCACTCCAATGCAACCTGGCGCCGGCCACGAGCAGCCACCGCGCGCCGAGGAGGTGAGCCCATGCGTGACGTCCGCCACGAGCGCCGTCCGTTCCGACCCCTGGTCGCCCTGGCGGCGACCTCGACCCTGCTCCTGACCCTCGCCCTGACCACCCTGCCCGCGCCGCTCCAGGCCGAAGGCGGCGTGTCGTTCACCGACATCGCCCCGGACCCCGCGTCCGGCATCACCTACCGGCGGGCACCGTCGCTGTCGAACCAGAAGTTCGACGCCATCAAGCGCGACCCTCCGTACACCATGGCGAAGCGGTTCGACACGCCGCTCAAGGCCCGCGGTGCGCCCGGCGTGGCGCTGTTCGACTACGACGGGGACGGCGACCTGGACATCTACGTGGCCAACGGCCCGGGCGCGGACAACCCCCTGTACTCCAATCAGCTCGTGGAGACCGGCGGCGTCGCCTTCGTCGACGTGGCCGCGGCCGCGGGCGTGGCCGCCATGGACCATGACTCGACCGGGGTCTGCTTCGGTGACATCGACAACGACGGCGACCACGACCTGCTGGTGGTCGGCATCGTGGACCCGGACCGGCTGTTCGAGAACAACGGCGACGGCACCTTCACCGACATCTCGATCCCGAGCCGCATCGGCACGGTCCCGGTGCGCGTCTCGTCCGGCTGCTCCATGGGCGACGTCAACGGCGACGGTTTGCTGGATCTCACCATCTCCAACACCTTCGACAACTGGGACACCTTCCGCGGCGTCCTGGAAGACCCGTTCGTCTTCAACCAGCACAACCAGCTCTGGCTCAACCGGGGCGGCAACGTCTTCACGGACGTCTCCGCCGCCTCCGGCATCAACGACCTGGCCGGCTTCCCGCCCGAGGCCGCGGGCTCGGCCGGGCTGTCCTGGGCGGCGGCCCTGGCCGACATCGACCAGGACGGCGACGTGGACTACCTGACGGCCGACGACCAGGGTGGGATCCCGCCCACCCGCACCGGCGGCGTGGACCGGGGCCTGATCCACCTGTTCGAGAACGACGGCAGCGGCAACTTCACCGACGTCTCGGTCGAGGCCGGCACCAACCACTGGGGCTCGTGGATGGGACTGTCGTTCGGCGACTACAACTGCGACGGCACCATGGACTTCTTCGGCAGCAACTTCGGCGACTACCAGCCGGTGGGCGTGCCGGAGCCGGGCCGCGAGCCGTCCCGCTGGTTCCTGAACAACGGCGACGGCACCTTCGAGGACCCGGGCGTGGGCGAGCTGGTGACCACCCCCTTCGGCTGGGGCACCTCCACCGGCGACTACGACAACGACGGCGACCTGGACATCATCTTCCACGGCGCCCACGACGTGGGTCCCGGCATCGAGGCCGGGAACCCCGGCGTGATCCTGCGCAACCCGGACTGCACGGCCGACTTCGTCCCCGACTTCGACGCCCTCGCCGGCTCCACGAACCACAACCGGCGCACGGTCCACGGCATGGCCCTGGGAGACCTGGACGGCAACGGGTTCCTGGACATCGTCTCCGTGTCGAACCTGGACATCCCGGAGGAGATCCCGCTCGTCCCCCACCGGCCGCTCGGGTCGCCCTTCGACCAGACCGCCTTCTTCGTGCTCACCTTCGAGCCCAACGACATCGGCGAGCTGGTCTGGAACGGCAACGAGTACGACGACGGTACGCTGGCCGTCGAGCTCAACGACGGCGCCAACGGCAACGGCTCCGTGGCGATCGAGCTCCGGGGCGCGGTGGGGACCACCCCGCGAGGCCGGGTCAACCGGGACGGCATCGGCGCGGTGGTGCGCTTCCGCCCCGACGGCGGCCGGTGGGTGAACCAGCCGGTGGTCGGCGGCTCCAGCTACGCCTCCCAGGACGCGCTGGCGGCCCACTTCGGCCTCGGCGACGCCCAGCGGGGTCTGGTCGAGGTGCTCTGGCCGGGCGGGGTGCGCAACCGCCTCTACAACGTCAAGGCGGGCGAGCGGATCGTCTTCCCCGAGATCCCCTGCGGCTTCGACGCCTTCGACACCCAGTGGAGCTACATCGGCTGCCTCACCCGGAGCCTGGACGACCTGGTCGCGGCCGGGGCGATCGACCACTTCGACCGGGTGCGCTTCATGATGAGCGCTCTGCGGGCCCGGGCGAGCACCCTGGATCCGGTGTGCACCGCGGAGGCCGAGCTCTGGGCGGCGGAGGAGGAGCTGTTCCGCGAGCTGGCCGGGGAGTGAGGACCCCCCTCCCCCTGGCCCTTTCCCCGAGGGGCGAGGGAAGTCAAGGAGGGGGTTCGCCCGGGGAGCGGCCGGACCGCCGCTCCCCGGCGGTCCCCGACCGATAGAGACCCACTTCACCACCCAGCACCGCCAGCCGCAGGAACAGACGGGCGGCGAGGGCGAGCTGGCCGAGCAGGAGGACGAGGATCACGCCGGCCCAGCTTCCGGTCCAGGGTCCCGACCCGGGGCCCGGAGCGAGCAGCCCGTACAACCAGAGGAGCACCAGCCCGGCCCCCGCGAAGCTCCAGAACAGCCCGAGGGTGCGCACGGGGTGCGCGGCGACGAAGCGCAGGCCGGTCCACGCGGCGCCGAGGACGCTCCGCCGGTCCTCCACGACCACCGCGATCTTGGCGTACTCGAAGACCACCCGCACGACCGTCAGCAGGAGCACCACGAGCGCGGCGCCGAGGGCGACCCGGATCAGGACCGTCCGCTCGACGGTCACGTTCCGGGCCGCCTCCTCCATCCACCCGAACATCCGGCGGGCTCCCAGGTAGATCAGCAGATAGAGAACGCCGGAGAGAACCGCCAGCCGGACGAAGCGGAAGAAGGTCCGGCCGCCGACTCCGAGGAAGCGCCCGAGGTCGAGGCGCCGGACCGTCCTTCCCGGGTCGGGCTCCGGAGACGACCCTGCCAGGTGGTCGATCACCCCGCCCAGGAGCAGCGCCCAGAGCAACGCGTAGCCGACGCCGGCGGCGAGCAGCCCCCAGCCGCCGCCGAACTCGGGGGTGAGCGCGCGGCCGGACCACCAACCCTCCAGGTTCCTCAGGAAGGCGCCGGCGCCGGTGACGGCCGGCCCGAAGGTGCGCTCGAAGCCGCGGGCCTGCGCTTCGAGCTCACCGAACCAGGTGGGTTCCCAGCCGGCCGCCAGGTCGCTCTGGACCGGGCGCCCGTCCACCGAGTCGTGGATCGACCCGGCGAGCACGGCGGCGAACGGGACGGCGACGGCAAGGTTGACCGCCCAGAGCAGGAGCAGGAGGGCGGGAGCCCGCCCGGCCCGGGAGAGCCCTTCACGGATCGATCGGATCAGGGTCATGGTCGTCGTCCTCAGACGAAGGTGGCGAAGGTCTGGAGAAGATCCTGGAGCCAGATCATCCACCGGGACGCCCACTCGACCGCGGCCCGATCGGCGTCCCGCGAGCCTCCGTCCCCGACCACCATGCCGTTGTTGGTCGGGTGGAGATCGAGCCGCAGCACCCGCTCCGGGTCGACCTCGGCCCGCACCAGCTTCGACGGTCCCTCGTGGACGAACAGCCGCCAGCGCTCGTCGGCCTCCCACCGCTCGCGGACCTCCGAGCCGTCCTCGAACACCAGCAGCACATCCACCGGGAAGAAGCCCTGGCCGTTGCGCCGCACCACCACCTCGCTCCGGTAGGCGGCCGGCTCGTGGTCGTCGCCGTCCTCGCCCCCGACGTAGACCATCTCGCCGTCCCGTTCGACGAAGCCGTCCGGCTCGACCTCCGTGGTCGTGGCCCGCAGCAGCTCCACGTCGAAGGTCACCGAGCTCCGGTGGACCTGGTCGAAGAACCACTCGAGGTCGCCCTTCCACGGATCGGCCCGCGGACCGCTCTCCGGACCGAACCGCGCCGCGGCCACCTCGTCGGCGACGGCGAAGAAGTCCTCCGGCTCCGGATGGCGGAACGAGTACCGGGTGAAGAAGGTGGAGAGGATCTCCCGCAAGGTCTCCCAGCCCAGGTGGCGCTCCAGGGTCGCCAACCAGAGGGCGGTCTTGGAGTAGCTCATGTCCCCGTGGCTCCCCGGGTAGTAGCGGAAGGTCGGGGTCGCGGGCACGTCCCAGTCGGCGTGTCGGCGGTAGCGGTCCAGCCGGCCGACCAGCGGCCCCTCGCGGATCCCGGGGAACAGCACCGGCAGGAAGCCGTCGAGATCGGTGCCCGGCGGCCGCAGGTAGCGCTCCACCAGCGCCTCGTCCCCGTAGCGCTCCTGCTCCACCCGGCCGGTGGAGTAGGTGTTGAGCCCCTCGTCCAGCCAGGCGTGCTCGAGCTCGTCGTTGCCGACGATGCCGTACCAGAACTGGTGCCCGGCCTCGTGGATGGTCACCCCCTCCGGCGAGCCGCCGCCGAACGGGTTGAGCAGCCGGGACCCGGCGGTGAAGAGGGTCGGGTACTCCATGCCTCCCGTGCGGCTGCCCCACGCCGGATCGACCACGGTCAGATGGCCGTAGGGGTACGGGCCGTACCAGGTGCCGTAGAGCTCGAGGGCCGCCTTGGTGGCGGCGAAGTGGCGCTCCACCTGCCCGGAGTGCTCGGGCTGGTAGAGCAGCCGGAGGTCGACCGGCGGCAGGCCGTCCACCCGGAAGCGGTCGGTCGCCTCCAGGTAGTCGGGCGAGGCGGTCCAGGTGAAGGCGTGGACGTCGGCCTGGACGAACCGGTGGGTGACCAGGCCCTCCCCGGCGGCTTCCCGTGCCGTCTCCCTCCCGGTCGCCCCGACCACGAAGCCCTCGGGCACGGTGAGGTCGACCCGGTAGACCCCGTAGTCCGAGTAGTACTCGGTGTTGGAGTGGTACTGGTGGCAGCTCCAGCCGTCCGCCCCCTCGAAGACGCCGAGCTTCGGGAACCAGTGGGCGATGAAGAAGTAGTCGCCGCGGTAGCCGGTCCGGGCGAAGGTCCTGGGCACCTTGGCGCGCCACTCCATCTCCACCTCGATCGTCTCGCCCGGACCGACGGGCCGGGGCAGGGGCACGGCCAGTACGGTGCGGTCGTGCTCGTTGCCGTCGTCGGGGGCGACATGGCGGGCGTCGGTGGTGAGGTCCACGGCCTCCGGTGCACCGAGCGCGCGGATGCGGTCCACCTGGATCCACCCCCAGTCCTCCCGCCGGACGTCCGGCTTCAGGTCTCCGGTCAGCGCCTCCTCGC
>JASFUJ010000037.1:0-11046 GCA_050050355.1 Acidobacteriota bacterium | reverse complement strand
CCGCCGCCCGCGCCAGCCGGCTCGAGACGGCCTCGGCGCGGTAGACGTGCAGCAGCAGACCCACCAGCGGCAGCGCCAGCCAGCCGTAGAGCTGGGCGTTCCAGTGCACGGGCATCCAGCGGCCGTAGGTCAGGGGCGCCAGTGCGCTCCCGGCCCCGGGCGCCAGCAGCAGGGTGGCGAGCAGCAGGCCCACCAGGTTGCCCGCCGCCAGCCAGCCCAGCGAGTGGAGGGTGACGAGATCGGCCAGGGCGGGCGCCGTTCGCTCCGGCCGGCCGTTACGCTCGAACCGCTCTCTCATTCCGCTCCGATGAGGCGGGGGCGAAAGCCCGACCGGGCGGTCGCTCGGAGGCCAGCCGCCGCCACACCCGGTCCGCCTCGGCCGCCAGGAAGCCCTGGAGCCGGTCGAGCCGGGAGCAGGGGAAGCCGGTCGCGGCGAGCGCTTCGAGGGCGCCCCCGCTCTCGGCGAGCAGCCGCCCCAGCCGGTCCATGGCCGCTTCCGGGCCGACGGCGGAGGGCAGGTTGGGGCGACCCAGCAGGCCGTCCCGGGCGGTGGACTTGCCGGTCTCCTCGCGGCTCATCAGCACGTCCTTGAAGTCGTCGAGCACCTGGTAGGCGAGCCCCCAGGCGGAGGCCAGCCGCTCCAGCAGCCCGAGGGCCTCGCCGCCGGCGCCGCCCACCAGCGCCGGCAGCACCACCGCCAGGCGCACCAGCGGCACGGTCTTGCCCCGCGCCACCCGCAGCACCTCCTCGGCCCGGCGCTCGCCGGCCACCGAGCCGAAGCGCAGGTCCCGGGCCTGGCCGTCCAGGATCCCTTCGGCGCCCAGGCAGGTCGAGACCAGCTCCCCGGCCGCCGCGCGACGCTCCGCCGGCAGCGGGGCCAGCACCTCCCAGAGCAGCCCGTACGCGCGGGTGATCAGGGCCAGGGCACCGAGCATCGCCGAGGCCTCGCCGTGGGCCACGTGGGAGCACGGCCGGCCGCGCCGCTCCCGGGCGTCGTCCATGGCCGGCAGGTCGTCGAACACCAGCGACGCGGTGTGGAAGGACTCCACGGCCACGGCCAGGCGCAGGGCCCGGGCGTCCCGATCGTCCGGGTCGTCCAGGAGGGGATCGCAGTCCCGGAGCAGACCGAAGACGATCTGGGCGCGGGCCAGGCTGCCGGGGTGCTCCACCAGGTCGATCAGGACGGCCCGCAGCCCGGGCTCGACGGCGCCGGAGACCGGCAGCAGCTCCCGGAACCCGGCCAGAACGTCGGCCATCTCGGCCTCGTCGAGCAGGCGCAGCCGGGGCGGCCGCGCCGGCCGGGGCCGAGGGTCGGCCGCCTCGGCATCCGACGGTGCGCGGGTGAGCGGCTCAGCGACCACCGCGGTGCGCCCCCTCCACTGTCTCCACGACGTCCTTGCCGCCGGTCATCCCGTCGGCCGCCATTCCGTCGGCCGACCGCAGGCTGCCCTCGGCCGCCACGGTCACCTCGACCTCGGGGCCGACCCGCAGGAACAGGAAGCTCGGGTTGTGCATGCCCCACTCCTGGTAGGGGACCTTGAACCGCGCGGAGGAGCGGACCCGTTCGCCGGTGCGCACCACGGTGGCGGGGATGGAGAGGGGGTGCTCGTCGCCGTGGATCTCCAGGCGGCCGCGGAGCTCGATCGAGCTCTCGCCCTCCGGGGCCACCTCGCCGATCAGCTCGTCGGCGTGGAAGACGAACAGGGGGAAGCGCTCGCTCTCGAGCACCTTGCCGTGCATGGTCTTGTCCCGGCTGCCGTTGCCGGTCTCGCCCCGGGTGGCGTCGACCACCAGCTCTCCGCTGGCCGTACCGGTCTCCGGGTCGAAGCGGATCTCCCCTTCGCGGAAGGCGAAGCTGCCGTGCACGTCGTGCCCGGTGGCGTTCACCGCGAAGGTCACCTCGGTGGTCTCCGGGTCGAACCGGACCACCATCTCCCGGGCCGCCGCCGGCGGGCCGGCGAGCAGGGCTCCGACGATCAGTGCTCCGGCGAGCAGGGCGCCGCTGAAGCGCAGCGAGGTCGTGGGAATGCGTCGGCTGGGTCGGGTCATCGCGTCGATACCTCCTTGTGCGGGGGCCGTGGACTCGACCCCCGACGGGTTTGCAGGGTGGATGGTACGAAGGCCGGATGAACGGCGGATGAACATCCGCATAGAATCGGACCCGCCGTGCGGATCCTGGTGGTCGAAGACGACGAGCTTCTGGCGATGGGGCTGGTCGACGCCCTCGAAGGCGAGACCTATGCCGTGGACCTGGCGTCCTCGGGCGGCCGGGCGGACGACCTGATGGCCGCCGGCGAGTACGATCTCGTGGTCCTGGACTGGAACGTGCCGCCGCCGAGCGGCCTCGAGCTGCTGCGTTCCTGGCGCGATCACGGGTACGACCTGCCGGTGCTGATGCTCACCGGCCGCGCCGGGGTGGAGGATCGGGTGAGCGGTCTCGACACCGGCGCCGACGACTACCTGACCAAGCCCTTCGCCCTCGACGAGCTCCTGGCCCGGGTGCGCAGCCTCCTGCGGCGCAGGCCGCGCCCCCTGCAGCCGCTCGCGGCCGGGGACGTGGTGATGGATCGGGCCGCGCGGCAGGTGACGGTGGGCGGGGAGCCGGTCCGCTTGACGCCGAAGGAGTTCGGGGTGCTCGAGTACCTGCTCTCCCGGCGGGACGAGGTGGTCACCCGCCAGGAGCTGACCGAGCACGTCTGGGACCACGCCTTCGACCCGTCCAGCAACACGGTCGACGTGATCGTCTACCGGGTGCGCAAGAAGATCGACGGCGACCGCGACGAGCGGCTGCTGCACACCGTGACCGGCGTCGGCTACCGCCTCTCCTCGGAGCGCCACGCCCGCGAGGGCGCGGAGTCGGGACGGGCGTGACGCGCGGCGGCTCGACGCCGGCGTCCGGCGGCCGGTCTCCCGGCCGTTCCCGGCGCCGATCCGGTGCCGGGTGGCTCCCCCTCTGGGTCGTCCTGCTCGGCGCCGCCTCGGTGGCCCTGCTGCTCGGTGCCGAGCACCTGCACCTGGGCGCGGTGGCCGGCTGGGCGGTGCTGGTGACCGTCGCCGCCGCGGCCCTGTGGCGCCACGAAGTGCGACGGGCGGAGGCGGAGCGGGCGCTGCGCGAGAGCGAAGCACGCCTGCACCAGGCCCAGAAGATGGAGGCGGTGGGCCGTCTGGCCGGCGGCGTCGCCCACGACATCAACAACTACCTGGCGGGCATCCGTACCCACTGCGAGCTGCTCCTGGGCGCCGCCCGGCGCGGGGACCTCGAACCGGAGCGCGCGGCGGCCCGGCTGGAGGCGGTGGTGGGGACGGTGCTCAAGGCCTCGTCGCTGGTCGAGCGCCTGCTGACCTTCGGCCGCCGTCAGCCGGGCCGGCCGGAGGTGGTCGACCTGAACGAGGTGGTGGAGACCTTCGCGCGGAGCTTCGGCGGTGGCCTGGGCGAGGGCGTGGAGCTCGAGACCCGGCTCGGCGACGGCCTGCCGCCGGTGGAGGTCGACCTCTCCCAGGTGGAGCAGGCCCTGGCGAACCTGGTGGTCAACGCCCGGGACGCCCTCGACGGACCGGGGACGATCGTGGTCGCCACCGAGAGGCGTCCGGCCGCCGGGGCGGAGGGTGTGCGGGTCTGCCTCCGCGTCACCGACACCGGCCGGGGCATCCCGTCCGAGATCCGGGAGCAGATCTTCGACCCGTTCTTCTCGACCAGACAGACCGTCGGCGCGAGCGGCCTCGGTCTGGCCTCGGTCTACGCCGTGGTGGAGGAGGCGGGCGGGCGGATCGAGGTGGAGAGCGCGACCGAAGGCCCGGAACGGGGCAGCACGTTCCGGATCCTGCTGCCGCCCGCCGGGCGGTCCCTTCCGGAGTTGCAGGGGCCGGAGGGGTCCGCGTCGCCGGCTCGCCCCGGGCGCTCGGAGCCGCCGGGCGGCCGGGAGGGTGGAGGCGAGCGGATCCTGCTGGCGGACGACGACGCGGAGGTGCGCGCGGCCACCCGGTCGCTGCTGGAGTCCCTCGGCTACCGGGTCGAGGCGGTCGCCTCGGCGGCCGCGGCCGTCGAAGCAGCCGACGCGGCCCGGGCCGCGGGCGACCCGTTCGTCCTCGCGGTGACCGACGTGCGGCTGGGCGAGCTCTCCGGCCCCGACCTGGTGGCCCGGCTGCGCGAGGCCGGCCCCATCCGGGCGCTCTACATGTCCGGCTACACGGACCGGATCGAGCTCCGGTCCGGCCTCGCCCGGGGGCCGGGGCGCGGCGACGCCTTCTTCCTCAAGAAGCCGTTCTCCGGCGAAGGGCTGGCGCGCATGGTGCGCGAGCTGCTCGGTCTGGATCTCGAAGGGGAGCCCGAGCCGCCGAGCTCCTGACGCCGGGCCGATCGGGCGGCACTCCTCTACAATAGGTCCTCCATGCAGGCTCGCCCCCTCGCCGGTGTCCCCGTCGCCACCCTCGCCCTGCTCCTCCCGGCCGTCGCCGCCGCCCAGACCGCGCCGTCCCTCGACGCCTTCGGCCTGCTGGTGGCCGAGCAGTCGCGTCCGTCGTTCGCGGTGGTGGGCGCCGGGGCCCGCGCCGCCGGCATGGGGGGCGCCTTCACCGCCCTGGCGGACGACGCCTCGGCGGCCTCGTTCAACCCGGCGGGCCTCGCCCTCCTGGTGCGCCCGGAGGCATCCATCGTGCTCGACGGCCGCCGGCGCTCGGACGACCACGCCTCCTTCCTGGACCTGGAGGAGGGGGTGCTGGAGATGTACGACGCCTCCAGCTCCTCGTTCGACGACGGGGACCTCAACTTCGCCTCCTTCACCTACCCGGTCACCGTCGCCGACCGCAACCTCACCGTCCAGCTCTCCTACCACCGCCAGATCGACTTCACCTTCGAGAGCGACCGGCGATTCGACGAGCGGCTGGCGGGAGCCGGCGGAACCGGACCGCCGATCGCCACCCTCGAGCAGCGGATCGACCAGGAGGGTGACGTGAGCACCCTGTCCCTGGCCGCCGCCTACCAGCTCACCCCGCGCACCTCCCTCGGGTTGACCCTGTCCCGCTGGAGCGGCGAATGGAGCTTCTCCACCCTCACCCGCGAGACCGAATTCGGGGAAGGGCCGCCGGGCGGGGCGGTCGACTCGCTCCGCTACTCCCAGGACAACTCCTGGAGCGGCTGGAACGCCAGCCTGGGCGTGCTCCTGCGCTACCGGTACCTGAACGTTGGCGCCACCGGGCGCACCGAGTTCGACGGCGACTACGACGTCTCGTCCCGCCTGCAGACCAGCTTCGACACTCCGTTCGATCCCACCTCGACCTTTTCCGGCACCCTCCACTGGCCCAGCTCCTGGACCGTCGGCCTGGCCCTCAAGCCGCTCGAGACCTGGGTGGTCACCGCCGACTACGCCGAGTTCGACTGGGACGACCTGCGGATCGAGGGCCTGACGGACGAGCCGGTCAACTTCTTCGACCTGCGGCCGGAGGCCACGACCACCGCCGGTCACGGCGGGCAGTGGCGCTTCGGCACCGAGGTCACCCTCCTGCCGGGCCGCAACGTGGTCGGCCTGCGGGCCGGCTACTTCACCCTGCCCCGCCCCGTGCGCCTGGCGCCGCCGGGCGAGAGCAACTCCATCGACGGCTACGCCCTCGGGGTCGGCTGGAAGCGCGGGCCGGTCTCGCTCGACCTGGCCTACCAGCGCACCGACAGTAGCTCGTTGGTGCGCCAGTTCGTCGATCCGGAGACCGTCGCCACCGGCCAGGTCAACGCCCAGGCCGAGGGGACGGTGGAGGGCACCGAGGAGCGGCTGTTCCTCTCCGTGCTCTACCAGTTCGAATCCCGCGACGCCCTGCGCCGCCTCGGCCACTTCCTGTTCGTCGGACCGCTGGAGCGGGACGAGCCGGACGAGCCGGACGAGGCGGACGGTCCGGCCGGCCCGATCGACCCCGCGGGAGCCTGGTGACCGGGAGGCGCGCGTTCGCGGTCAGCCGGAGGATCTCGGCGCCCCGGCTCGTCGGTCTCGCCCTGCTGGTGCTGGCCTCGGCCGCGCCGCCCGCCGGCGCGATCCAGTGGTACGAGCACTACGAGCTCGCCCTCGAGGCCGAAGCGCGCGGCGACTGGCAGAGCGCCCTCGACCACCTGGAAGCGGCGGAGACCTTCCGGCGGGAGCCGGCGGAGCGGGTGCGCACCTACGGCAACCGCTTCCTGTTCGACTACGACCCCTCCTTCCACAAGGCGCGCTGCATGGCCGAGCTCGGCCGGCTGGGCGAGGCGCGGGCCGAGCTCCGGGCGAGCGCCGCCGCCGGCGTGGTCGCCGCCGCCGACCTGGCGGCCCTCGAGGCCAGGATCGGGCGGATCGAGCGCGACGCCCGGTCGGAGTCGGATGCCGAGCCGGGCTCCGAGAACGCCTCGCGGTCCGCACGGGCCGCCGCGCAGAGTCCGCCGGGTCCGGAAGCCTCCGCCCCGGCGCCGTCTCCGGACGACCGGGACGAGACGCCCCGGAGCGTGGACGCGGAGCCTGGACGGCCCGCGAGCGCCGCCGGCCGGCGGCAAGGGCGGCGGGAGAGCGCGGACGGACCCGATGCGCGGGAGGACGCGGTGCCGCCGGGCCCGGCTCCGAAGCCGGTCACGAGCCCGGCCGGCACCGCCGGTTCCGGCGAGCCGGCGGCCGAGTCGCCGGATCGCACACGTCGGGACTCCGACCCGGGCGCGGCGGACCGGCTCGCCCCGGAACCGGCGGAGTCGGAGTCGACCGCGGAGCCGCTCTCGGAGTCCGTCTCGGAGCCGGCGGGGCAAATCGAGCCCCCGCCGCCCTCCGGCGCGGGTCGCCGGCCGGAGTCCCCGCCCGACCCGCCGTCCCCGTCGTCCGAGGGCCTGCCCCTGCCGCTCGTCGTGCTCGTCGGCGCCGCCCTGCTGCTGGCGGCCGGGGCGGCGCTCGCCGTCGGCCGGAGGCTCGGCCGCCGGCGTTCCCCCTCGGGTTCCGGGACCGCGTCCGGGAACGGCCCGTCGCGGAGGATCGGCGAGCGGGTGGGGAGCTACCGCATCGAGGCCGTCCTCGGTCGCGGGGGCATGGCGACCACCTACCGGGCGATCCGTCGGGGCGACCACCTGCCCGTGGCGCTCAAGATTCCCCACGAGACGGGCGATCCCACCTTCGAGGAGCGCTTCCTCCGGGAGGGCCGGCTGGGCGAGACGCTCCATCATCCGGGAATCGTGCGGGTTTTCGAGGCGGGGGAAGCCGGGGAGCCCGGGGCCGGAGGAGCCTCGGACGGCAGGCCCTTCCTGGCCATGGAGCTCCTCCCCGGCAGGACGCTCCGGGAGACGATGGACGCGGCCGGGGAGCCGGTCCCGGTCGAGCGCTGCCTGGCGATCGCCCTCGAGATCGCCGAGGCGCTGGACTACGCCCACAGCAAAGGCGTGATCCACCGGGACCTGAAGCCGGAGAACGTCATGGTCCTGCCCGACGGAACGCTCAAGGTGATGGACTTCGGCGTGGCGCGGGTCGAGGGCCAGCCCGGCCTCACCACCTCCCGGTTCTTCTTCGGCTCCCCGGTCTACGCCGCCCCGGAGCTGGTCGACCCCCGCTCCATCGACCGGCGGGTCGACCTCTACTCCCTCGGCGTCCTGCTCTACGAGCTCCTGGAGGGGGAGCCGCCGTTCGTCCACGAATCGGTCTTCAAGCTCCTGGAGATGCACCAGCGCGAGCCCCTGCCGGAGCCGGAGGGCTTGCCCCACCCCCTTCCGCCCGAGGTCTGGCGGCTCGTGGCCCGCCTCCTCGCCAAGGACCCGGACGATCGCTACGCCACGGCCCAGGAGCTCCTGGTCGACCTCAAGCGGGTGCTGTTCGCCGCCTCGTCGTGACCACCAGCGCGGCGGCGAGGAGGACGAGTGCCAGGAGCGGCAGGGCGCCGTCGATCATGTCCCGGGTGCCCCACAGGGCGAGGGCGGCTTCGGGGGCGGCGTCCTCGTCCACGGAGATCCAGCGTCGGTGCATCTGGGCGACCCACACCCAGCCGGCGTGGAGGCCCATGGCCGGGTAGAGGGAGCCGCTGCGGTGGAAGACCAGACAGAGCGCCAGGCCGGCCAGCACCAGGGCGCCCAGCTTCGCCGCCTCGACGCTGGTGGCCATCGCCGCCACGGTCCACCACGCCACCTGGAACCCGGTGCCGAGGCCCACCTCCGCGTTCTCCGGCCACAGGTGCCCGGGGACCCGCTGGAAGTGGAGGATGGCGAAGAACAGCGCCGCCACCACCGCGGCCGGCAGCAGGCGGAGCGTCGCCAGCACGAGCTGGAAGACGATCCCCCGGAAGACCAGCTCCTCGATGAAGCCGATGATCGCCGCGGACAGGATCGCCAGCCCGATGCCGGCGACCAGCGCGCCGGCCCCGTCCGGCGGCCGGAGCTCCCCGGCCCCCGAGAGCACCTGGCCGGCGGCGATCCCGGCGACCATCACCGTGCCGACGCCGAACCAGAGGCCGGTCCGAACCCACGTCCCGGCCGGCGTCCGCAGCCCCAGGACCCGGGCCCGGGTCAGCCCGGTCCGTCGGCACAGCCAGGGCAGCCCGAGCATCACGAACAGCCAGCGGACCCGGTCGAAGTACCGGGGGAAGTCCTTCTCTCCCAGGTAGACCAGCAGCGGAGCGGTCGCGTCCTCGGCCCAGGCGTGGAAGGCCAGGTAGATCGGCGGCGTGAACACCGCCGCGGCCAGCAGGGTCACCACGTAGAGACCCAGCAGCAGCCAGAGACCGTGCACGGCGGAGTCCCGGAGGGACGGCGCGGGGGGGAAGTCGGATGCGGTCATGGACCGGAGGAGGATACACGCAAAAATCCCGACCCCCGACCCGGAGCGGAAAGGGGACGGCGAGGTCGCTCCGGGAAGGGGGCCGGGAAGCCGTGCGGTCGGGCCGGCCGGATCCGGTCGGGAAGGGGTCAGACCCCCGCGGCCGGCAGCGGCCCGTAGTTCTTGCGGTTCCTGCGGCTGGCGGCGTAGCCCAGGGTCAGGAAGGCGACCTCCGCCGCCCCGATGATCGCCATCCACTGCACCACGCCGCCGCTCCCGAACCCGTACGAGTGCAACCCCGCGCTCAGCACGAAGTTCACCCCGATGTAGGTCATCAACACCGTCCAGAAGGCCACGATCGACGCCGCGGCCACCCCGAACGCGTGGATCTGGCGGTCGAACCGGGCGTGCAGGATCCCCATGTAGGCCAGGAACGCGATCAGCGACCAGACCTCCTTCGGATCCCATCCCCAGTACCGGCCCCAGGAAGAAGCGGCCCAGATCGACCCGGTGATGATGCCGGCCACCAGCAGGAGCGACCCCACGTGCATGTACCAGTAGAGGAGGTCGTTCATCCTCGCCGCCGCCTCCCGCTTGCCCGGCCGGAAGATCTCGATCCCGATCTGCATGTGGGCGATCAGCACCCCCAGCGCCAGCACCGAGTAGCTGACCATGATGATCGGCACGTGGATCGCCAGCCACGGGGTGCCGGAGAGCACCGGCGCCATCGGGTGGACGAAGGGGTCGATCGGCAACAGGTCGACCAGCGCCATGGTCAGGAGCGACATGGCCGCCGCGTTGAAGATCACCAGGCGGTTCCTCATCACCGCCGCGGCGATCAGGGCGAACAGACCCACGCCCCAGCCCAGGAACAGCATCGACTCGTACATGTTCGACGCCGGGATCCGGTCGGCCACGTCCCAGCGCATGGCGATGCCCCAGGTCATGACCGCGACGCCGGCCAGCAGCGCGACCACCGCGATCACGTCCTTCACCCGGCTCGGGCTGCGCAGGGCCGCCAGGGAGGCGAGCGTCGCCACGGCCAGGATGATCCAGGACAGCCGCGTCGGGTGGACGTCGTTGTAGAGCACCTCCCGCTCCATCTCGGCGCGGGTCGGGTAGCCCCGGGGCGGGTCGCTCCACTGGCGCTGCGACCACTCGGAGAGGGCCCGTGGCGAATCCACCGATGCCGACAGCTTCGACCACCTGGCTCCGGGATCCCCGGCGACCGGGATGGTCCGCAGACTCTCCCTGCCGAAGAAACCCTGGGCCCAGAGCAGCCGGCTCTCGAGCTTCTGGGCGGCCTCGAGTTGCGGCGGCAGGTCCTCCTCGCCGCCCGCCGCCTGACGCGCGTCCGCGAACAGCCGGAGGATCTCGTCGCTCCGGGCGATCTCCCGGAACGAGGCGTGGGAGCGGGCCGGATCCAGGCCGGCGGCAGCGGCCAGGTCGCGGTCGCCCAGCTTCACCATCGGTTCGTCCGTCCACTCCCGGGAGTGGAACGTCCAGCCGAGCACCACCGCCACGGGGTCGAGGCCCTCCCAGCCACCGCTCTCCCCGGTCACGTTCCAGACCGCCTCGCGGGCCATCGTGTCGAGGGGCATCGTCCGCCCGTCGTGCTGGACCGGCAGGGTGCGGAGCGTCTCGACCACGTCCGCATCCGGCACCGGACCCGCCGCGAGAGCCGGCGAGGCGAGCAGGGCTCCGGCCAGGCACAGGAGGAGCGGCAGCGCCACCACCGCCGGGGCGGGTTTGCGCGATCCGCCGTGGGGCGGGCCGCCCTGCGCCCGCTTGCCCGCCGTGTCCTCCGTCCGGGCCTTCCGTGCGTGATAGCGGGCCGCCGCCCGGCGCTGGACCACGCGCGTGCCGATCACCGTGGCCATGCCCCCCATCAGGAGGAAGTAGCCGATGTAGACGATCAGCTTCCCGGGGTCCTTGGAGACGGTGAGGATCGACATCTCCCGCCCTCCCTGCTGCTGGTAGCTGCTCTGGAAGAGCCTCCAGCCGCGGTAGGTGAGCGGCTCGTTCATCTGGATCACGGCCGGGAAGGTGATGCCGGCCTGGTAATCGGTGACGGTCACCCGGCTGCGGAACTGGGCCGGCCGCCGGGTCCCGGGGTAGGTCTCGATCTCGAAGGAGTCGAGCCGCACCTCGAACGGCAGCGACGCCTGGCTCTGCGCGCCCTGGTCCCCGGCCATGCGGTCGAAGTAGCGGGCGCTCTGCTGCCCCTCCCAGAGGGCGAGCGACCCTTCGGACTTGAACTGCTCGCTGACCAGCGCTCCCAGCAGGATCACCACCAGCGCCAGGTGGGTCG
>JASFUJ010000036.1:0-11081 GCA_050050355.1 Acidobacteriota bacterium | reverse complement strand
GAGGCCCCGAACTCCTCCCGCCGCCGCCGCAGGCGGTCTTGGAGTGTCTCTTGCGAGGAGAGAATCCGGGAGGTCATGTCGAGTCCTTCACGAAGACTGTAGGGAACCTGTGCAGCGTAGCCCTCGGTCTCTGGTATGGCGAGATCCTCGACGATCTGGAGATCGGTGAGCGGATCAACGCAGGGTACGAGTTGGACGAGTTGTTGTCACACCTGCACGAATCAGGCTGGAAGCTGTTCGGCAGCCGTTCCACCCGACGGTTGAAGCTCCGCGAGGACGACCAGGGCGTGGAGCTTCGAGTCTTCCTGGGAGTCGTGACCCGGTCTGGTGCCGAGAGTGTGTCTTGGTACCAATACCAAGGCGACCGGTTCGTGGTCCATCGGCCAAGAGGGAAAGAAGAGGCGGCGGATGATTCCAACGAAGGTTGACCCGCCTTCACCAAACCCCAGAAGCTACGGTCTTGTTCACGCCCAGAGATCGAGGAGGTCGACTCCGGTAGGTTCGAAGTCGTCCACGTTGCGCGTCACCAGGGTCAGCCCGTGGACCAGCGCCGTGGCTGCGATGAGGGCGTCGCGGATGGAACGGGGGTCCGGGATGTGCAGCGCAGCGCTGCGGCGGGCGATCCGCGGATCGATGGGCAGGATGCGCTCGGCGAACGCGGGCATCACGTGCTCATCCAGCCAGGTCCTGAGAATCGCCCCTTGCGGCGGGTTCCGCCGCTCGGCGAGACGGACGCCGATCTCGAGCTCCTCGAGGGTGATCACCGAGATGCCAGGGTCACGTTGAGACCGTGCCCTCTCGGTCCACGAGTCCGGCCGGCAGGATCCGGCCTGGACGGGGAGGAGGCAGCCCGCTGGTTGACAAATACAAGATCCAAATTTATATTTGTCAGATGCGCCACTACCTTCCCCGCCTGCTCCGACCGGCCATCGCCCGTGCTCTGAACGGGTTTCCTGCCATCCTGGTCACCGGGCCGCGGCAGTCGGGGAAGACGACGCTGCTGCGGGAGGAGTTCGGCGAGGGGACCCACTACGTCACCTTCGACGATCCGCTGGAGCGGGAGTTTGCTCGGAACGACCCGGAGGGGTTCCTGGATCGATTCGGCGAGGGGCGTACGCTGCTGGACGAGGTTCAGTACGTGCCGGAGGTGTTCCAGTACCTGAAGATGCGGATCGACCGGGATCGTGCCCGAACCGGCCGGTGGCTGCTGACCGGCTCCCAGCAGTTCGGGCTGATGGCCCGGGTCACCGAATCTCTCGCGGGGCGGGTCGCCATCCTCGAGCTCCTGCCCCTCGGCCTTGCCGAGCTGCCCGAGGAGGAACAGCGCACGCTCTCCGAGGAGATCTGGCTCGGCGGCTATCCCGAGCCCCGACTGCACGCCGAGACCCGGGACCCCTGGATGAGCAGCTACATCCAGACCTACGTCGAGCGGGACGTGCGCCAGCTCCACAACATCCGGGACCTGCGGAGCTTCGAGACCTTCGTCGCACTCTGCTCGGCGCGCCACGCCCAGGTCCTCAACGTGGCCGGGGTCTCCCGGGAGGCCGGAATCTCCCAGCCCACGGTCAAGTCCTGGCTCGGCGCCCTCGAAGCGGCGTACCTGGTCCACCTGCTTCCACCCTACTTCGAGAGCTTCGGCAAGCGCGTGGTCAAGTCCCCGAAGCTCTATTTCCTGGACTCCGGCCTCGCCTGCACGCTGACCCGCCAGCCGACCGGCGAGGCGGCGCTCGCGGGCGCCATGGGGGGAGCCCTCTTCGAAGGCTGGGTGGTGAGCGAGGCGGTCAAGGCGCTCACCTTCGAGGGCAAGCGGCCGGAGCTCTACTACTGGCGCTCCCACGACGGCCTGGAGGTCGACCTCCTGCTCCGAGCGGGCAACCGCCTGGTTCCGGTGGAGATCAAGCTCACCGCCACGCCGAACCCTCGACACGTTCAACCACTGGAGCGGTTCAAGCGGATGGCGGGGAACGCGGCGACCGACGAGGGGGTCCTGGTCTGCCGCGTCCGCGAGCGCCGGCCCCTGCCCCACGGGAACGTGGCGTTGCCGTGGAACGAGTTCCCGGAGTGGGTGCGCGAGCGGGTGAGCGGTCACTCAGGATCGTGAACCCAGCAGTCTGCGGCCCATCCGGCGGGCTGAAGCCGGTTCTGCGGCTCGCTCCGCTCGCATCCGGCCGGCTGAAGCCGGTTCTGTGGCTCGCTCCGCTCGCATCCGGCCGGCTGAAGCCGGCCGCTTCGACTAGAGGGTTCTTTGCCCAAGTCGCCGGGGTGTCCAGGGTCGGACCGGGGGCTCCCGGCCGCAGGTGTCAGCGACCGCGGACCTGGCAGGCCCGATGGAAGGGCCCGCCCGCTCGTCCGCGAGGCGCTGGCAGGCGGAGCCACCCGACGGGAGTCCTTGCAGGCGGAGCCGAGCCGGAGGCCGGGAGCCCCCGGGCCGACCCGGGTGCAGAGCGGGGACGGTGCCCTAGCCGGTGGCGCGGCGGTCGGACGCTTCCGGCTCGTCGTCCGCTGCCGCCTCCGGGGGCTCGGGGGCGAGGGCGGCCGCGGCGGGGCGGTGGGCGTCCTCGTCGGCGGTGGCTTCCAGCGCCTCGCCTCCCTCCGCGCGCCGTCGCCGGGCCGACCACTCCCGCGCCTGGAGCACCAGGTCGTAGAGCACCGGCACCAGGATCAGCGTCAGGAAGGTGGCGAACGCCAGGCCGAAGATCACCGCCACACCCATCCCCTTCCACCACTGGGAGCTCTCGCCCCCCGTGGCCAGCCGGAGCTCGGTGAAGTCGAGCTCGATCCCCGTGGTCAGTGGGATCAGGCCGAGGATCGTGGTGATCGCGGTCAACAGAACGGGGCGCATCCGCCGGATGCCGGTGAGCATGACCACCTCGCGACGAGCCAGGCCCTTGGCGGCGAGCTGCTCCCCGTAGTCGAGCAGCACGATGGCGTTGTTCACCACGATGCCGGCGAGCGAGATCACGCCGACGCCGGTCATGATGATGCCGAAGGGAAGCCCGGTCACCATCAGCCCGCCGAGCACCCCCACCATCGACATCAGGACCGACGTGCCGATGATCAGCGGGATGACCACCGAGTCGAACTTGGCCACCATCAGGGCGAGGACCAGGAGCACACCGTACAGGAACGCCTGGCTGAGAAACTCCTTCGCCTCCTCTTCCTCCTCGCTCTGCCCGCCGAACGAGAGGCTGTAGCCGGACGGCAGCAGGCCGCTCCGCTCGTCCAGCCGGTTGATCCGCGCCTGGGCCTCGCGCCGCACCGGCTCGGCCAGCTCGGGGGAGGTCACGTCCCCGGAGATGGTCACCACCCGTTCGGAGTCCTGGTGCCGGATCGAGGTCAACGCCGAGCCCTGCCGGATGGTGGCGATCGAGCCGATCGGAATCTGGGCCCCGTCCTCGGTGCGCACGGTGAGCTGGGACAGGTCCTCCATCGACCGGCGAGCACTCTCCTGGAGCCGCACCGTGATGTCGACGTCGTCCTCCTCGTCGCCCTTGCGGTAGGTCGACGCCTCGGTGCCGGTCACCGCCGTCCGGACCGTCGAGGCGACGTCCGCCGTCGTGAGACCCAGCCGGGCCGCCTGGGTGCGGTCCAGGTCGACGACGATCTCCGGACGGGCCAGGTCGAAGTCGGTCGAGAGGGACACCAGGCCCGGCACGTCCTCGATGGCGGATTCGATCCGGGCGGCGATCTCGCCCAGGGTCTCGAAGTCGTCGCCGCGGACCTCGATCTCGAGCGGCTGGCCCACCGGCGGCCCCTCGTCCGGCCGCTTGACGTCGACCTCCACGCCCGGCAGGCCGGCGGTCTGCTCCCGCACCCACTCCATGGTGGCGAAGGAGCTCTGGGACCGGTCCTCCCGGTCCAGCAGGTCGAGGGTGATCCGCCCCTGCGTGACGTCGCCCCGGGCACTCGCGCCGAACTGCGCCTGGCTGCCCGCTCCGGCCGAGGCCGCCATGGTCTCCAGGTCGGGGGTGCCGGCCAGGCGACGCTCGATCTCGCGGACCACCTCGTCGGTGCGCTCCACCCGGGTCCCCGGCGGCAGGTCCACGTCCACGATGATCTGCCGCGGCTCGGTCTCCGGGAAGAACTCGACCCCGTGATTGAAGCGGCCGAAGAGCGCGACGATCACCACCAGGGCCACCACCGCCGCCCCGATGACCACCAGTCGGTGGCGCAGGGCCCAGGAGAGGTTCGACTCGTAGAGCCGGTTGATGCCCCGGCCGAAGGCGTGGAGCACCCGCTCCATCCGGGACTCGGGAGCGAGCTCTCCGGTCTCGCCCCGGCGCTCGGCCGCCAGGCGCTCGCGCTCCCGGCCGGTCAGCCGCATGAAGGTGGCGGAGAGCGTCGGGTTGACCGTGAGCGCCACCAGCAGCGAGGCGAGCAGGACGATCGACACGGTCAGCGGCAGGTAGCTCATGAAGTCGCCGACCACGCCGGGCCAGACCAGGAGCGGCGAGAACGCCGCCACGGTGGTCAGGGTGGAGACCATGATCGCCGCCCCCACCTCGTGGGTGCCGTGGCGGGCGGCGGATTCCCGCGGCTCCCCCTCCTGCATGTGGCGGTAGTTGTTCTCGATCACCACCACCGCGTTGTCCACCAGCATCCCGACGGACAGCACCAGCGAGAAGAGCACCACGTTGTTGAGGGTGATGCCCGCGAGCTGGAGCACGACGAAGGCGAGCAGCATGGAGAACGGGATCGCCACCCCCACGAACAGCGAGTTCCGGAAGCCCAGGGCGAACATCAGGACGACGACCACCAGGACCAGGCCGGACAGGATGTTGTTCTCCAGGTCGTGGAGCATCAGCTCCACGTCCTCGGAGAGGTCGGCCAGGAACACCACCTGGACGGCCTCCGGCCACCCGGCGCTGACCCGCTCGACCACCGCCTTGGCCCGGTCCACCACCTCGACCACGTTGGTCCCCTGGCGCTTCTGGATGGTCAGCGCCACCGACTCCTCGCCGTTGATGCGGGCGTGGGAGTCCCGGTCCTTGAATCCGTAGGAGACCTCCGCCACGTCCTCGACGAAGATCGGCGAACCGTCCCGCGTCTCGATCACGAACCGCGCCACGGCGAGCGGATCCTCCACCTCGCCGGGCACGCGCACGGCGTAGCTGCGCTCCCCCAGGTCCAGGTCGCCGCCGGGGATGGAGACGTTCTCCGCGTCGACCGCGTCGATCACGTCCTGGAGCGACAGGTCGTACAGCCGGAGCCGCTCCGGGTCCACGTCGACCTTGACCTCCCGCTCGAGGCCACCGACCAGGTTCGCCCGCAGCACTCCGGGAATCGCCTCCAGGGCGTCCTGGAGGTCCTCGGCCAGGTTCTTGAGCACCGCCGGACCCACGTCCCCGGCCAGGTTGACCTGGACGACCGGAATGTCCGAGAACTCGGTCTCCTGGAGCACCGGCTCCTCGGCGTCCTCCGGGAAGTCGGCCTCCGCCCGGTCGACCCGGTCGCGCACCTTCTGGAGCGCGTCGTCGATGTCCGTGCCGGAGACGAACTCCACCGTGACCACCGAGACGCTCTCCTGGGAGGTCGAGGTGATGGTGTCGAGGCCGTCGATCCCCTGCAGCTCGCGCTCCAGCGGATCCGTGATCTGACTCTCCACGTCCTCCGGCGCGGCCCCCGGGTACCGGACGTAGACGATCACCTGGGGGATCTCGATGTCCGGGAACGCCTCCCGGGGGAGGCTCCGGTACGCGTTGACGCCGGCCACGACGGCCGCCACCATCAGGAAGAAGACGGTGGCGCGCTTGGCGACCGAAAGATCGGTGACCCTCACGACGCCTCCCCGGCGCCGGCGTCCTCCGTCCGCTCTTCGACCCGCTCCCCGGGCGCCACCCGGCTCTGGCCCTGGACGATCACCCGGTCGCCCGGCTCCAGCCCCCGTTCGACCACGATCCGCTCACCGATCGTCGGGCCGAGCTCGACCGTCCGGCGCTCCGCCGCGCCGTCCACCACCACGTAGACCACCTTGCGGTCCTCCAGGTCGATCGGGGCCTCCAGCGGCACCAGCAGGGCGCCCTCCAGCCGCTGGCGGGGGATGCGGACCCGGGCGAGCATCCCCGGCTTCAGACGGCCGTGCGGGTTGGGGATCTCCACCTCCAGGCCCAGGGTCCGCGCGCCCGGGTCGAGCTCGGCTGCCAGCCGCACCACGCGGCCGGTGATCTCCTCGCCGGGCAGGCTCGAGATCCGGACGGTCACCGGCTCGCCCACCTGCACGTAGGGCACGTCGGTGGCCGGCACCGGCGCCCGGACCTTCAAGGGGTCGGAATCGACCAGCTCCACCATCGCCTGGCCCGGCACCGCGTAGTCCCCCACCTCGACCCGCGTCGCGGTGACCACCCCGGCCCACGGGGCCTCGAGGCGCGACTTGTCGAGCTGGAGCTTCGCCGAGTCCAGCCGGGCGACGGCCACGTCCTTCTCGGTCCGGGCGGCGACCAGGTCGCTCCGGGTGATGCTCCGCTTCTCGTACAGCGTCTCCGCCCGCCGGTGCTCGTCCGCCGCCCGCTCGTGGACCGCCCGGGCCTCGGCCAGGGCCTGCTCCAGGGCCCGGATGTCGACCGTGGCGAGGAGCTCACCCTCCGCCACCCGGTCGCCCTCCTCCACCAGGAGGCTCTCCACGGTCCCCGGCACCTCGGCGGCGAGCACCGCCCGGCGGTCCGGGCGCAGGTCCGCCGGCAGGTCGAGCATCTCGACCACGTCCTCCGGGCGGACGGTGACGGTGCGGACCGGAACGCCGCGGCTCTCAGGCTCCGGGGACTCCGGCGGGGTCGCGGCCGCCGGCTCGCCGTCCCCGCCGCAGCCGGCGGCCCAGAGGGCCGCGAGCAGCACCAGCGGCGCGAGCGCGAGCGGTATCGAAGAACAGGAGGATGCGGTGCAGATCGGTCTCATGGCGTCTCGTTGGCCTCCACCTCACCGGAATTCGCCGGGGGTTGGCCGGGGCTTCGCCGGACCGGCCCGGACGCGCCGGCTCCGGAGACGGCCCAGCCGGTCCCCTCGGGGTACTCGCCCACCGCCCGCGCCAGGCGGGCGGCTTCGATCCGGGCGCTGAAGATCGAGTCGATCCGCTCGATCTCGGCCCGGACCTCCTCCTGCCGGGCGTCGAGGAGGTCGGCCTGGAGGGTCACCCCCTCCCGGTAGGTCTCCTCGGCAACGCGGACCGCTTCGCGGGCGCTCTCGGCGGCGACCTCGGCGGCGTCCAGCCGTTCGATCGCCGCGCGGTACCCGGCGAGCGCCGTCTCGAGGTCGAGCACGATCCGGTTCTCCAGGTCCCGCAGCTCCCATCCGAGCTGCTGGCGCTGGCTTTCGAGCTGGGCGATCCGGCCCCTGCGCCGGCCGCCGTCGAAGAGCTCCCAGCGCAGGCCGACGGCCACGCTCCAGTCGGCGTACAGCGGATCCGTGAAGTTGTCCGGCAGCCGCACCTGGCGGCCGTAGAAGCCGTTGAGCTCCACCTGGGGCTTGCCGTCGGCGCGGGTCACCTGCTGTTGCTTCTCCAGGGCCTCCCGCTGGGCGCGCAGGTCGGCCAGCTCGGGACGCTGCTCCAGCGCCAGATCGAGCAGCGCATCCAGGTCCCGGGGCGGCGGCAGCCTGCGCTCGGCGCCCAGGGCGGAGATCCGGGTCGCGGCCGGCAGCCCGAGCGACACCCGCAGGCGGGCCGCCGCCACCTCCACGTCCCCCCGGCGCCGGGCGATCTCCGGGCCGAGCTCGGTGAGCGAGGAGCGGGACCGGAGCAGCTCGAGGCGGGTGGCCTCGCCGATCTCGTAGCGCGCCTCCACCACCTCCAGGGCGCTCCGGCGCGCCCGCTGCTGGGCTTCGACCACCTCCACCGCCCGCTCGGCGGCGAGCAGCTCGAAGTAGGCCTCGGCGGCCACCAGCGCGGTCTCGAGCCGGGCTGCCTCGATCTGGGCGTCGGTCACCGCCCCGGCGAGGCGGGCCAGCCGGATCGCCGCCCGGATCTTGCCGAAGGTATAGAGCGGCTGGCTCACCTCGACGGCGCCGGACCACAGCTCCTGCTCGCTCGGCTCGAAGCTCCCCCCCGGGAACTGGGAGACGATGTCCTCGAAGTCCGGGTTGTTCAGGAAGGCCGGATTCCGGGACCTGCTCCACGAGCCGGTCACCGCGAGCTGGGGGAACGCCTCGGCCCGTGCCTCTTCGATCCCTCCGATCACCTCGTCGATCCGCTCTTCGGCAGCCTTGAGGGCCGGGTTGCGCCCGAGAGCGAGCTCCACGACCCGCTCCAGGTCGAGCTCGACGCCCCCCCGGGGCCCCCGCGGAAGCTCGTCCAGGTCCGCCTCGCCGGGGGGCGGAACCCGCACCGGCACGTCCCGGAGGCCGGGTATGCGCTCCAGCAGGAAGGGGGAAGGGTCGGCGGCGCGCACCGCCGCGCCGCCGGCCAGCAGACCGGTCAGGGCGCCGGCCAGCAGACCGGTCAGCAGCCGGATCGAACGCGGTCCACTGCGCGGGACGGCCGGGGCCGGCGCGGGTGTAGACGGATCGGAGCGATCTGCGAAGCGAGGAGACATCGGAGAGCAGGAATTCGTGTACTGGGGGTCGAGGCGGGCGAAATCAGAGAATACTCCCCTCGTGGGGACCGATCAAGGACCGACGAGGCCCGGAACGGCCCGGCGGAAGACACCCCGACCTTCGGATCAGTTACGACCCTGCACCCCGAAGGTTTCACGGAGATAGGAGACGTCTCCACCCAGCTCGTCCCGCACGCCGAGGGCCAGCAGATACTCGCCCGGCTCGAGCTCCAGCTCCACCTCCACGAAGCGCACGGCGGAGGCTTCGGACTCCCCCTCCAGGAGCCGGAGCGGTACGCGCCGGTGCCGGACCGGCTGCCAGTCCCCCGCCGCCTTCTGGACGCTCAGGAACAGGCGGACCAGCCCCGCCGCCCCGCCCTCCTCCGGATTCAGCGTCAGGTGCTTGAGCGGTAGCCGGATCCGGACCGCCACGGCCCGCTCGTCCGAGTCCCCGTCGGCTTCGGCGGCCGCCCTCTCGGCAACCTCGGTCAACACGTTCAGGGGGTTCTGCTCGACGCCGAACAGGAGGGCGCCGAGCATCCGATCGGCGATCCGGCCGTCCGTCGAGGCGTGGCGGTACCTCTGCCGGTAGCGCACGTCGTGGTGCTTCCCCTCCACGTCGACGTAGATCTGGTGCACCCGGTCGGCGCCGGGGTGGTCCGGGGTGAAGCCCAGGCTGTAATAGGCGTCCATGTCTTCGGCGATCTCGACGAGCTCGTCCTCGAACCGGTTGGCGTTGAGCACCGCGTCGCCGCCCGTCTCGTCCGCCAGGACGTACAGCGATTGCTGGAGGTTGGCGATCCGCGCGCGTTCGGACAGCCGCGTGCCCCGCACGGCGGTGACGCCGCCGTCCGCCTGGAGACCGGCGGTCTCCAGGCTGTAGAAGGTCACCCTGCTCGCGGCCGCGTGGGCGGTGACTCCCTGGTAGACGGGCAGCAGGTCGGTCCCCTCCTGGGCGTAGGTCGAAAGCTCCGCCTCGTATTGCGGGCACAGGTCCATGACGAAGCGATAGAGATCGAGGCCCGGGATGAGCTCGAGGCCGTCGCTGGCCACGAGCACCGTCTTGGAGCCGGGGAGCCCCCGCAGGGCCGACACCAGCGTGTCGAGAGCCGAGAGACTGTCCTCCACCTTCCCGGTCACCTGGGCGGCGCGGATCCGCACGGTGGAGATCATCTGGTCCAGGGCGCAGTCGCACGGGTCGCTGACCGACGGATCCCCCCCGGGCCGGTCGAGGTTGCAGCCCTCGTTGGCGTCGTAAATCGAGCGGATCTCCCGTACCGCGCTGGCCCGGGCCACCCGTTCGTGGATCCCGCCCGGGTCGGCCCGTTCCTCCTCCGCCAGCACCTGGAGCACCCGTCCCCGGTCCAGCGTGAAGCCCTGGACCATCTGGAGGCCGCCGGCGCTGGTGGCGACCATGACCGGGACTTCCGGATCGAGGGTCTCCCGGAGAAAGCGCTCCATGTCCCTCACGAGCTGCTTGCGGCCGGTGGTGGTGAGGTGGATCTGGTCGAGGAAGATCACCACCCACCGCCTGGGCGGACCGGACGGGGCGGCCTCCGCGGGGGAATCGGCCGCAGGGCCGGAGACCGAAGCGTCATCCCCTTGGCCGTCCCCGAAGCCCACGGCATCGAAGTAGTCCACCTCGACGGGCTCGCCGTCCACGTAGAGGGTGAAATCGTCCCGCGTCAGACCGGTGACCGGCCGCCCCTTCCGATCGACCACCCGGACCTGCAGGTCGACCACCTCGACGGCGATCTCTTCGGCGAAGCTCTCGAGATCGTCCCAGAAATCCTGCGGATCGGTCGCCTCTCCACCACCCTGTGCCCGCAGAGCGGACGCGAGGATCAAGGCCCCCACCATCAGGGCGAGCACGGGAACCGCGGGTCTCGGGTCAGTCACTTTCCGTGCGCGCCTGCATCCCCGGGGTCGGCACCCGGAAGCGCTCCCGCAGGTAGGAGGTCCCGCCGCCGAGATCGTCGCGGACGGCCACCGCGACGTGGTGGTCGCCGGCCGGCAGAGTGAGCTGGACCTCGATCAGGTGCTCCCCCGGCGGCCGTTGCGTTCCCTCGGGCACCGTCACCTGGAGCGGCACGACCTTCTGGCGCACGGGCTGGAGCTGCCCGGTGGCGTCGGTCGTGGCCAGTAGCACCCGGACCCTGCCCTGCAGCCCCGCCCCGTCCGCCTCGAGCAGCGTCAGATGTTCGAACGGGACCCAGATCCGCGTCGGCACCCGGAACGAGCCGTCCGCGGCGGGAAACGACTCGCCCACCTCGATCTTCACGTCGAGGGGGTTCACCTCGGTGCCGAACTGCGCCACGCCCCGGACCCGCTCGGCCATGCGCTCCGCCGCCGGCTTGTCCCGGTAGCGCAGCCGGTGGCGCACCCGGTAGTCCCGGCCGTTCGTGAGCTTCACCTCCAGCCGGTGCAGCTCTCCGTCTCCCGGGTCGTTCGGCCGGAAGCCGAGGGAGTAGTAGGTTCTCAGATCCCGGGCCAGCCGCCGGAAGTCGTTCGAGAAGTCGGCGGCGTTGAGGAACGACCGCCCGCCGGTCTGCTGCGCCA
>JASFUJ010000035.1:0-11228 GCA_050050355.1 Acidobacteriota bacterium | reverse complement strand
ACGATCCGGCGCATGGCGGACGGCGCTCCGTCGGGGCCCGCCGTCCAGAGGCCGCCGGTCGCCTCGTCGATCCGGCGGTACTCCGGGTCCTGGAGCCGGATCTTCCGCGCCTTCCGTAGGTTCCAGAATGGGATCGCCGGATTCAGGTGATGGTCCAGGTGGTAGTGGTCGTTGTGGATCCCGGTCAGGAACTTCTCCAGCCCGCGGCTCTTGCGGTTGCGGGCCATGTAGAGGTCGACGGTCTCCGTCTCCATGTAGGGCGTGTGCTCCGAGAGCTCGATGTACCAGCCCAGGATCTGGAACGAGGTCAGGTACGGGATGAGCCAGAAGAGCACCCACTCCGTCAGCAGGCCGAAGGCGAACAGGAGCGACAGGGTGACGGCCCAGAAGCCCAGGAACGTGTAGCGCTCCCAGCGCTTCGGCTCCTTGGTCTGCTCCTGGTTGCCCCAGCCGAGCTTGATCCGCTTGAGGCGGTAGTCGATCAGGTACTTCAGGTACGCCAGCGTCCTCGAGCCGATTGCCGGCAGGATCATGTTGCGCCAGACGTACCAGCGGGGCGAGGCCCGTTCGTAGACGCCCTGGTTGAAGTAGAAGTTGAGGTCGGGATCGCGCTCGGGGTCCCCCAGGTAGGGGTGATGGCTCCGCACGTGGGACTTCTGGTACGCGTAGAACTGCTGGAAGATGGGGTAGCCGGTGAAGACGGTTCCCAGCACGAAGCGCAGGGTCTTGTTGTCCGTGAGGACGCCGTGGGCGGCGTCGTGGAGAATCGTGGACAGACCCCGCTGGCGGGCTCCGATGACGAGGACCGCGACCGGGTAGAGCCACCACGAGACCAGATAGCAGGCGGCGACGCAGAGCGCCATGATCGCGTAGTCCTCGAGGATCGCGAGGGGACCGTGCCAGTTGTCCCGCTCGTAGAGCTTGCGGATCTGGCGTTCGACCGACTCGTCGAACTGGTATCTCTCGTAGCGTCCAGAATGGAATCTTCCTTGTGTATCCATCTTCCTCTCGCTTCCATTGCGGCTTCAACGGTTTCGGCTCGGACGTCGCACACCGTCGCTCCGGGAGGGTCCCGGTTGGCGCCGGGCGCCGGCGCGGAGGGGCGGGGTGCGATGCGGGGGTTCGGGGTCATGGGGTCACGCGAGCCGTTTGGTCAGGTGCGGGCGGTTGGCCCAGTAGTCTTCGCCGAAGTTGTAGCTGATGAAGATCTCTTCGCCGGCGGAGATGTCCTTGATCGCGCGATAGATGAACAGGCGTCGTTCCTCGTCGCTGTCCCAGTCGGCGTTGGGGTCGTCCTGGTGGTTGTAGATGCAGCCGAAGCCGAGGGGGATCGCGTACCCCCGGTAGTCCAGGACCTTCGGCCAGCGGAAGCGATAGTCGAAGAGAGCGTCCGACTCGAGGGGCAGGATGAGGACCGGGCACTCTTCCAGGATCTCGCCGGCCCGGATCGGCCGGTTGGCGAAGACGCCGTAGCCGGGCAGAGCCGAGTCGGCGACCTCGATCTTCGGATTCAGGTACAGGGCTTCGCTACGTCGTTGCATCGGTTCCATGGGTTCCAGTTCCTGGGCTCTCTCGATTCGTCGTCGCGTCAGATGCGTTCGAAGTACCGGCGCCGCTCCCAGTCGGTGACGGCGCGGGTGAACTGCTCCTCCTCGGTCCGGAAGAAGTGGGCATAGTGCTCGACGACCGCGCCTCCGAAGGACTCGCGGGCGAAGGCGCTGTCCTCGAACCGGTCGATCGCCCGGCCCAGGCTGGCCGGGAGGGCGGGCAGATCGGTGGCCGCGTACGCGTCGCCGTCCACGGCGGGCGGGGGCTCGATGCGCTCTTCGATGCCGCGTAGCCCGGAGGCGAGGACGGCGGCGTAGGCGAGGTACGGGTTGACGTCCGCTCCCGGGATGCGGCACTCGATGCGCAGGCTGTCGCCCCGTCCCAGCACCCGGAAGCCGACCGTGCGGTTGTCGTGGCTCCAGGCGAGCCGGGTCGGGGCCCAGGAGGCCGACTGGAAGCGCTTGTAGGAGTTGACCGTGGGGGCGTAGAAGACCATCACGTCCGGGGCGTGGGCGATCCAGCCCCCCAGGAACCACCGCATGGTGTCGGAGCACTCGATGGGCCCCAGCTCCCCGTTCCCCGCGAAGGCGTTCGTCTCCCCGTTCCACAGGCTCAGGTGGAGGTGGCAGCTCGAGCCGGCCTGATCTTCCGCGAGCTTCGCCATGAACGTGACGGCGAGCTCGTGCCGGCCCGCCATCTCCTTGAGGCACTGCTTGTAGATGGAGTGGCGATCCGCCATCGAGAGCACATCGGCGGCCTGGAGGTTGAGCTCCTGCTGACCGACTCCCCACTCGCCCTTGGAGCTCTCCACCGGCACCCCCGAGCGCTTCAGATGCCGCCGGGCCTCGGCGTGGAAGAACTCCTCGCGGGACCCCTGGAGGATGTTGTAGTCCTCCAGGTACCAGCCGAGGGGCCGGAGGTCGCTGTAGCCGTTGCGCTGGGCCTCGGCGTAGGGAGTCCGGAACGTGTAGTACTCCAGCTCCGAGCCGGCGTGGGCGGAGAGGTCCAGCTCCTGGAGAGCCTCGATCTGTCGCTCGAGGATGGATCGCGGCGCCTCGGCGACCGGGGCGTGCGTCTCGGAGTGGTGGAGATCGGAGAGGACGAGGGCCGTCCGGTCCAGCCAGCTCGCCCACCGGAGGGTCCCGAGGTCCGGGACGAGGTGCACGTCGCCGTAGCCCCGTTCCCAGTTGGCGAGCCGGTAGCCGGGGACGGGCTCCATCTCCATGTCGGTGGCCAGGAGGTAGTCGCAGGCATGGGTGCCGTGCTCGGCGACGTCGTCGAGGAAGAAGTCCACGTCGAACCGCTTTCCCATGAACCGGCCGTAGAGGTCGGTGAAGACCACGAGGACGGTCTCGACGTGGCCCTCGTCGCGAGCTCGGTCGAGCTGCTCGAGCGTGAGGAGGCCCGGCGGGCCGGACGGCTGGAGGTCCGTCGGGGGTTCGACGGAGTCGGCCGGACGCGCGGGACGGGTCAAGGGTCGGTCGGTGCTCATGAAGACATGTCCTCCGTGAGAGTGGAAATCGGCGCCGACGGGTCTTCGAGACCCCGTTCGAGCAGTCGCAGCGAGTCCTCGACGATCGCTCCGGCGGACGGGGTCCGCAGGGCGTCCGGATCCCAGCTCGCCACGAGGCTCCAGGCGTCGGTCCGCCGGGAGAGATGGACGTGGAGCAGAGCGGACGACGCGACCGGCGTCCTCTCGACGAGCTCGATCTCCAGTCCCCGGGCCGAGATCCGTTCCGGTGGGCCGTCGATCGTGACCAGGGTCGTGGGAGCAGCGCCCTCCAGGAGCGGAGCGGGGTCCTCCAGGATCGCGAGCTGGCGGTCCAAGGGGAGCTCGTGGAGGGCTTCCGCCGCCAGGAGCTCGTTCCGGAGCCTCTCCGCGAGCTCGCCGAAGCTCGGATCGTCGGTGAGGTTCGCGCGCAGCATGGCCGGGTGGTCGAGAGGACCGACCAGGTCGCGCGTCCCCGGCAGGGATCTGCCGGGGGTGAGCGTGGCGAGGGCCAGGTCCCGGATGCCTGTCCTGCGGGCCACCACCCCCGCCACCGCGGCGGTCAGGAGCGCGTCCAGGGTCGACGCGCTCCGCCGGCAGTGTGCGTCGAGCCCGGACGCGAGCTCCCTTCCGAGGGCCAGCCGGCATCGCTCCCGGGGGGAGTCGCCCTCCGGCCGGCCGCCGGAGGCGAACGGTTGGCGGCTGCCTCCGAGCCTGGCGGCCCAGTGACCCTCCAGGCGTTCCACGGCGCCGTTGTCCAGGCGCTCGGACTCCCGTCGGGCGAAGTCGGAGAAGCGGCTGGCGGGCGCTTCCAGGGCGTCGGACCGGGCGTCGGATTCGTCGTCCGGGAGGAGGTCCCAGAGGCCGGCGAGCTCTCCGGTGAGCAGGCGGACCGACCAGGGGTCCGCCACCAGCGAGTGCAGGGTCAGCACCAGGCGCCAGTCGGCGTCGCCGGCCTTCACCAGAGTCGCCCCGGCGAGCGGCTCCCCCGGAGCGAAGGGCCGGTGCAGCTCCCGCTCCACGGCGGGCTCGTTCGGATCGCCGTCCGCGGTCCCGGAGCCGTCGCGCTCCAGGATCGGGATCTCGCCCCAGACGGACTCCGCCGGGACGGTCCCGGGCCGGCCCTCCCGGTCGACCACCAGGCGCAGGCACTCGTGGCGCGCCGCCAGCTCGCGCAGACAGCGGGCGAGACGGTCGGCATCCAGCTCCCCTTCCAGCCGGAGCACGGAGACGACCCTGGGGGTGCGGTCTCCGGTCGCCGCGCCGGCCTCGAGGATCTCCCGCTGGCTCCGGGCGAGCTCCGGCCCGGTGCCGCGATCCGCGGGCGGTCCCCCGGATTCGCCCTCCGGTCCGCCCCACCGCGTCCGGAGCAGTGCCTCCAGTGCGGGGGCGAGGGTCGTCAGGGTCGGCGCCTCGAAGAACACCGGGATCGGGATCTCGATCCCCAGGAGGGACTCCAGGCGGGCGATCACGCGGGTGGCCAGCATGGAGTGGCCGCCGAGGATGAAGAAGTCCTCGTCCACCCCCACGCGCTCCAGGTCGAGCGCGTCGCACCAGACCGCCGCCACCAGCCGTTCCATGACGGTCTGGGGCGCCCGGAGCGCTCCGTGGCTCGACAGCGACGTCCTCTTCCGATCGAGCAGCTCCCTGCGGTCGACCTTGCCGGTGGGGGTCCGGGGGAGGGCCTGGACCAGCTCGATCGAGCCCGGGAGCATGTAGGCGGGCAGCCGCTCGCGCAGGAGCTCCTGGAGGCCCACGGCGGTGACGGAGCCGGGTTCCTCCTCGACGATGAACGCCCGCAACGGGTTCCGGCCGTCCTCCCCGGCGCCGGCGACGACCGCCGCTTCGCGGACGCCGGAGGCCCGGGTCAGCGCGGATTCGATCTCTCCCGGCTCGACCCTGAAGCCGCGGATCTTGAGCTGTTGGTCGATCCGGCCGAGCAACTGGAGGCTCCCGACGGCCAGCCATCGCGCCCGGTCGCCGGTGCGGTAGAGACGGTCGCCGGGGGCATCGCTCCACGGGCTCGGCACGAAACGCTCGGCGGTCAGACGGGGATCTTCCAGATAGCCGCGGGCCAGCCCGGCGCCGCCGATGCACAGCTCCCCGGAGACGCCCTGGGGCGTGAGACCCAGATGAGGGTCGAGCACGAAGGTCGCGGCGCCCCCGAGCGGCCGGCCGACGGGAAGGGTCCCCCAGGCGATCCGGTCCGGTGGATCCTCCGGCTCGTCGAGCGAGGTGGTGATGGTGGCCTCGCTGACGCCGTAGGCGTTGAGCCGGCGGACCCGGTCACTGCCGGGCAGGCGATGCCAGGCGGTCAGACGCTCCGTGAGCACCGGCTCGCTGCCCAGCACCACCAGGCGCAGGCTCTCCGGGAGCGGCTGCCCGGAGCGATCCAGCTCCCCGACCCATTCGTGCCAGTAGGAGGCCGGAAGGTTCAGCACGGAGAGCTCGCGGCTCGCGACGAGCTCCAGGAACGCGCCGAACCCGGAGACGAAGCGGCTCGGCCGGAGCACGACGGTCGCCCCCGCGGCCCAGGTGGGGTAGAGCTCCTCGGCCGCCACGTCGAAGCTCGCCGAGGCGAACTGCAGGACCCGGTCGTCCGGCGAAAGATCGAACCGCCGGACGATCTCGGCGGCGTGGCGCGCCAGGGCGCGGTGGGGAACCACCACGCCCTTGGGCCGCCCGGTGGAGCCGGAGGTGTAGATCACGTAAGCGGCGGCGTCCGGATGGACCGCGGCGAAGGGCTCGCCCCCGGCTTCGGCGGGCTCCTCCGGCTCCGCGAGGACCCGGTCGACCGCGACGACCTCGGGGCCGTCTTCGGGGAGCCCGGGCGCCCGGTCCCCACTGGTGAGCACCAGTCGTGGCCGCGCTTCCTCGAAGACGGCCCGCAGCCGGCTCTCCGGGAGGTCGGTGTCGAGGGGCACGTAGGCCGCTCCGGCCGCGAGGGTTCCGAGCAAGGCCACCGCCAGCTCGGGCCCCCGGTCGAGATGGACGGCCACGAGCACCTCCGGCCCCGCCCCGCGCTCGCGCAGCCGGTGGGCGAGCCGCCGCGCGCGGGCACCGAGCTCGCCGTAGGTCACCCGCTCGTCACCGTGCTCGAGCGCGACCTCCCCGGGGTGGGCCTGGGCCCGGGCGTCGAAGGCGAGGTGCACGGGCACGGGCTCGTCCTCCGGGTGGGGACCCTCGCTCCAGTCCCGGATCCGGAGCCGCTCCCCCTCCGAGAGGAGATGGAGCTCGGAGAGCCGGCGGCCGCAGTCCTCGGCGATCCCGTCCAGGAGCCTCCGGTAGTGATCCAGCATGCGGTGGATCATTTCCTCGTGGAAGACGTCGGTGTTGTACTCGATGGCCAGGGACAGCCCGTCGGGGTTGTCCCAGACGTTGACCTCCAGATCGAACTTGGCGGTCTCGTTGGCGACCGGCACCAGTCCGGTCTCCAGCCCCTCGAGCTCGAGGTCCGGGATCG
This sequence comes from Acidobacteriota bacterium, assembly GCA_050050355.1. Taxonomy (GTDB): domain Bacteria; phylum Acidobacteriota; class Thermoanaerobaculia; order Multivoradales; family DATKCC01; genus JASFUJ01. The sequence goes on along the minus strand of JASFUJ010000035.1, from coordinate 4,728 downwards.
GCATGTTCTGCAGCACGAACAGGACCTGGAAGACCGGTGCGTGGCTCAGGTCCTTGTTGGGCTCGAGATGGCGGAGGATGTGCTCGAGGGGCACGTGAGGATGGTCGTGGGCACCCAGGGTGACCTCGCGCACGCGGGCCAGCACGTCGCGGACCACCGGGTCTCCGGAGAGGTCGGTGCGCAGCACCAGCGTGCTCACCACGAGACCGATCAGGTCCTCGAGCACCGGCCGGTTCCGGTTGGCCGTGGGCGAGCCGACGATCACGTCGTCCTGACCCGTGTAGCGGACCAGGAGTACCTTGAGTGCGGTCAGGAGGACCACGTAGAGCGTGGCGCCCTCGTCGCGGCTGAGGGCCTTGAGCCGGTCCGTGAGCTCCCGGGGGTACTCGGCGGTGATCCGGTGGCCCCGGAAGGTCTGCACCTTCGGCCGCGGGCGGTCCGTGGGCAGCTCCAGAACCGGCAGCCGGGTGCCGAGCTGGTCGCGCCAGAAGTCCACGTGTGCGCGGAGGACGTCTCCCTCCATCCACTCCCGCTGCCAGTGGGCGAAGTCGGCGTACTGGATCGGCAGCTCCTGCAACGGTGAAGGGCGTCCCGCCACGAACGCGTTGTAGAGCGCGCCGATCTCCCGGATGAACACGCCCAGGGACCATCCGTCCACCGCCATCAGGTGGACCACGGTCACGAGCTGATGCTCGTCCTCGCCCAGCCGGAGGAGCACCAGCCGGAGCAGGGGGCCCCGGGCCAGGTCGATGACGCGCTTGCCGGTGTCGTCCGTGAGCTCGGTCGTGATCCGCGAGCGGGCCTCGGGAGTCAGGCCGCGCAGATCCACCACCGGGAGCGGGACGTCCGACGGCGGCAGGATCTTCTGAGCCGGCCGGCCGGCGTCGCTCGGGAACACCGTGCGCAGGGACTCGTGGCGACGGACGATCTCCCGGAAGGTCCTGCGCAGCGCGCCCACGTCCAGAGCCCCCGCGAAGTGGATGCCGTGCGCCACGTTGTAGGCGGCGTTGTCGACCTCCCACTGCTCGATGAACCACACCCGTTGCTGCGAGAACGACAGCGGGAACGTCCGGCCGTCCCGCGGCAGCGGCTCGATCGGGGGCGCGAGCCCGGTTCCTCCGGCGGCCCGGGTCGCTTCCACCGTGCGGGCCAGCTCGGCCACCGTCGGCGCGTCGAACAGGCTGCGCAGCGGGATCTCCACCTCGAAGACCCGGCGCAGCCGCGCGAGGAGCTGGGTCGCGAGCAGGGAATGACCGCCCAGCTCGAAGAAGTCGTCGTGGACCCCGGCGCGGTCGATGCCCAGCAGCTCCTCCCAGACTCCAGCGATCATCTCTTCGAGCGGGGTCCGGGGCGGCACGAAGTGCGCGATCGAGTGGCGCTGGCTCCAGTCCGGCTCCGGCAGGGCCTTGCGGTCGATCTTGCCGTTGGGGGTGAGCGGCAGACCGTCCAGGAAGACGAAGCGCGCCGGCACCATGTACTCGGGGAGCCGCTCGCGCAGGTCGGTCCGCAGGTCGCTCTCCGAGGGCGGCGGGTCCGCGAACGAGACCACGTAGGCCACGAGCGCCGGCAGGTCCCGATCGTCCACCCGCGTCACCACGGCGGCGTTCTCGATCCCCGGGTAGGCGCGGAGGTGGCGGGCGATCTGATCGGGCTCCACCCGGTTGCCCCGGATCTTGACCTGGTCGTCGACCCGCCCCAGGAACTCGATCTCCCCCGCCGGCAGGACCCGTACCCGATCACCCGTGAGGTAGAGCCTGGAGCCCGGCGCGGTCCCGAAGGGGTCGGGAACGAAGCGCTCGGCGGTCAGCTCCGGACGTCCGAGGTAGCCCCGGGTGACGGCCCGGCCGCCGATCGCCAGCTCCCCGGGGATCCACGGGGGAACCGGCTCCAGGCGGGAGTCGACGGCGTAGGCCCGGACGTTGGCCAGCGGGCCTCCCAGGTCGGGTGGACCGGCCGGGCTCTCCGCGCCCCTCCGGAGCCCCCGGTCCTCGAGCAGCCGGACGAGCACCCCGACGGTGGTCTCGGTCGGTCCGTAGTGGTTCGCCACGGCGCACTCCGGGACGAGCGCGCGCGCCCGCTCCACCAGCTCCCGGCGGAGCGCCTCGCCGCCCAGGACGAGCCGTTCCCGCGGGAGCACGGCCTCGGGGTCCGAGGAGGCCAGGAGCGCCTCGAGATGGGACGGAGCGATCTTGAGGCAGTCGACCGGCTCGCGCCGCAGGTCGGTCGCGGCGAGCTCCGGGTCGATCGCCCGGTCGTCGGGCAGGAGATGCAGGGTGCCGCCCCAGCACAGCGGCGGGAAGAGGACCGTGTTGCCCAGGTCGGCCGCGACGCTCGACACCAGGCCGAAGCGGGCGTCCGGGCGGAGACCGAACCGCGTCCGGATCGCCTCGAGATAGTTCAGGAGCTGGCGGTGCTCCACCCCCACGCCCTTGGGCTCTCCGGTGGAGCCGGAGGTGAACAGCACGTAGGCGAGCTGACCGCCGCCGGCCCAGCCCCCGGAGTCCGGGGCGCCTGCGCCGGCGAGCTCCTCCAGGTCCGCATCCAGCCGGAGCACGGGCCCGTCGATCTCCGGGCAGCGATCCTCCAGTGCGCTCGTGGTCAGGATCGCGGCGGGCTCCACGGTCGCGAGGATCTTCCGGCGGTACGCCTCGGGCTGTCCCGGGTCGAGGGGCACGTAGAAGCCCCCCGCCTCGAGCACGCCGAGGATGGCGACCACGAGGGAATGACTCTTCTCCAGCACCAGCGCGACCGGCGTCTCGGGGCCGACCCCGTGGTCGCGGAGCCAGCGGGCGAGGCGGCTCGAGCGCGCCCTCAGCTCGCCGAAGCTCAGGAGCTCCGAGCCGCAGACCGCCGCGATCCGGTCCGGCTGCCGGGCGGCCTGCCGGGCGAACGGCTCGTGGACGCTGCGATCCGTAGCCACCTCGGCCTCGGTGTCGTTGAGCCGCTCCAGGAGCGCGAGGCCGTCGGCGGAGCCCAGGGCGAGCTGGTCGATCAGGCGTCCGGGGTGGCTCAGCCCGTCCCGCAGCAGGGCCTCGAAGCTCGACGCCAGGTGGTCCGCATCGTCCCGGGACAGCTTCGCGGCGTCGTATTGAAGGTCCACGACGAGCTCCCGCCCCCGGACCAGGGCCAGCAGCTTGAGCTCGAAGGGCTCCCGCGGCGACTCCCAGCGCTCCAGGCGGAAGGACACGCCGCCGGCGCGGTACTCCTCCGGCCAGCGCCAGAGCTCGAAGCCCACCGCCGGGCTGCGTCCATCCCCCGCTTGCGGGTCGGTCTGATCGAAGAGCTCGAGCCAGGCCGAGGCGGTCTCGACGGCCCTGCGGATCAGGCTCGGCAGCTCGCCGAAACGGGCCTCGTCCGGCAGGGAGCAGCGGAGCGGGAGCCACTGGGCGAACGGTCCCAGCGAGGGCGTCAGCTCCTCCTGGGTGCGGCCGTCGGTGACCCGGCCGATCTCGATCTCCGTGCGACTCGTCAGGCGGCAGATCAGGCTCTGCCAGGCGGCGAGGAGCACGCACTCCTCGTCCACCGCCCAGCTCCGGGCCCGCTCCTCCAGCTCCCGCACGGTGTCCGCGTCCAGGGTGCGCCGGACCGAGGCCGGCCGATCGGCGGCGCCGCCGGCTCCGGCCCGGAACGGCAGCTCGACCGCGGCCGCCGTCGCCCGCTCGTCGCGCCAGAACCGCTTCCCCTCCTCGCTCGCCTCGGTCTCGGCCAGGAGATGGTGCCGCCACTCGGCGAACTCGACGTACTGGACCAGCTCCTCGGGGGGAGGATCGAGCGGCGCCCCGCCGTACGCGAGGCTGATTTCGCGCACCAGCGTGTCCAGCGTGCGGAGGTCGGCGCACAGCGACGGCAGGCTGAGGATCAGCAGATGCCGGGCGGGCTCGCATCGCACGAGGAGGTTCCGGAGGGCGGGAACCTCCGTCTCCATCCCGGGCTCGGAGTGTCGGGCGAGGATCTCGCCGAGCCGGCGGTCGATGTCGTCGGGCGTCGGGCCGTCCATCTCTTCCGGCCCGCCGAGGGGCACGTGTCCGTTCTCCTCGACCACCTGAAGGGGCAGCTTGACCCCGCTGGGCCGGAAAAAGTGGGTGCGGAGGATGTCGTGGCGGTCGACGACGGCTTCGATGGCGCGTTCCAGCGTGCGCTCATCGAGCGCCCCCCGGAGCTCCACGACTCCGTGCACCCAGAGCCGGGCGCCCTCCCGCTGCTGCTGCCAGAGGGTCCGTTGCTGCGGCGAAAGCCGATATCCTTCGACGACGAGCTCGCTCATCCTGATCTCTCCATTGCAGGCTGCTCTCCACGTCGGCCCCCGCCCCGCATCCGCGGGACGGCCGGGGCCGCCGGACTGCGGTCGTTCAGTGCGCCGCCAGGTTCTGCGCCTCCATCATCCGGCCCATGGCGACGGAGATCTTCCGCTCCCCGCGGAACGGGTTCCTCGCATGGGCGACCAGCATGTTGTCCACCAGGACCATGTCCCCGGCGGCCCACTCGAACGCGGTGCTCTCCCGCCAGTAGGCGTCGAGGATCTGCTGCACCGTGGCGTCGTCGATCCGCGTGCCGTCGCCGTAGCGCACGTCCCGCGGGAGCTCGTCCTCTCCCAGGAGGGATTCCAGCGAGGAGCGCGTCTCGGGGTCGAGGCAGGACGGGTGGTGCAGGGGGATCTGGTTGAAGAAGACCCGCTCTCCGGTTCCGGGGTGCACGGCCACCGCCGGCGCCCGCCGGCGGGTGCGCAGC
>JASFUJ010000034.1:0-11284 GCA_050050355.1 Acidobacteriota bacterium | reverse complement strand
GTGTTTCCCCGCATCCCGGGCCTTTTCATCGTCTCGGCGGTCTACATGATCGCCGAGAAGGCGAGTGACGCGATCCTCGAGGACGCCCGGGGGTGAGCGATGAATCGATCGAACCAACCATTCAACGAAGGAGGTTCCTCCCCATGAACGACGAGACCGCTCGACAGTCTCGAAGCGAACGGCCGCGGAGCAGGAAAGGGCGCTGGACGCTGATCGGCGTCGTGGCCGTGCTGGTCCTGTGCACCGTGTACCTGGCGTGGCGCTTCACCCGCAACGATCCGGTCGTCTACGAGGACATCGTCGAGCACTACAAGTACGGGTCCCTGGGGAGCGAGGCGTTCTCGCCCCCCTACTGGGTCTGGAAAGCGCTCCCGGTGATGTTTCCCGAGTACCTGCCCGGCGACGGGTACGAGTCGCTGGGGTTCGTGTTCGAGGAGGGCGAGGACCTGCCGATCGGGTTCTCCCGCCGGCGGCTCAACGGCCTCGACGGCATCGGCCTCAACTGCGCCTTCTGCCACACGGGGACGGTCCGCGACACGCCGGACAGCGAGCCGCGGATCTACGTGGGCATGCCGGCGCACCAGTTCGACATCCAGGGCTACTTCACGTTCCTCTTCGACGCCGCCCTCGACCAGCGCTTCACGCCGAACCAGATGATCCCGGTGATGGAGTCGCTCGGCGCCGACTTCGACCCCATCGACCGGGCCTTCTACCGCTACGTGGTGATCAACCAGGTGCGGCTCGGCCTGCTGGAGGCGCGCGACCGCCTGAGCGCGCTGATCCTCAACGAGGACGTGCCCCCCTGGGGGCTCGGCCGGGTCGACACCTTCAACCCCTACAAGGCGCTGCAGCTCAACTACCCGATGCACGAGGTGCCGACGGACGAGCTGATCGGCCCCGCCGACTACCCGCAGATCTGGAACCAGGCGCCGCGCGAGGGGCTCTACCTCCACTGGGACGGCAACAACAACTCGGTGGACGAGCGCAACCTCGGGGCCGCCCTGGGGACCGGCGCCACGCCCACGTCCCTGGACTACGACTCCCTGGACCGGATCGACCGGTGGTTGCGGGAGTTCCCGCCGCCCGAGTACCCGTACGACATCGACCGGGAGCTGGCGGGCCAGGGCGAGGTGATCTACCAGAGCATGTGCTCGGACTGCCACGACTTCGACGGGGAGCTGAACGGCACGGTGATCCCGCTGGAAGAGATCGGGACCGACCCCTACCGCCTCCACAACTACACCTACGACCTGACGGTCAACCAGGCCACCCTGTACGCCGGCATGCCGTGGCGCTTCACCCACTGGCGCAAGAGCGACGGCTACGCCTGCCAGGCCCTGGACGGGATCTGGGCGCGTGCGCCGTACCTGCACAACGGCTCGGTGCCGACGCTGCGCGACCTCCTGGAGCCGCCCGAGAACCGGCCGGCGGTCTTCTACCGCGGCTACGACGTCTACGACCGGGAGAACGTCGGCTTCGTGAGCGACGTGCCGGAAGCGAACGGACGGGAGTTCTTCCGCATGGACCGCACGGTCCCCGGCAACGACAACGTCGGTCACCTCTACGGCACCGACCTCTCCCCCGAGGAGAAGGACGCCCTCATCGAGTACATGAAAACCCTCTGACGCCGGGCGACGGCTTCAAGACGAGAAGGAGGATTGAGAATCATGGCGACAAAAAAGCATGGCAGGCGGTGGATCGCCCTGGCGATCGTGCTCGTGCTGTTGATCGGAATCGTCGGATACGTGCTCTGGGCGCGGTTGCTGCGCGAAGAGCCGCTGGTGTACGAATCGGAGCTCGACCACTTCAAGTACGGCTCGATCGGCACGGAGGCCGAAGGTCTCCGGGTGCCGTTCTGGATCTGGCTGGTGCTGCCGCGGATCTTCCCGGAGCACCTGCCCGGCCCCGGGGGCTACGTCTCCCTCGGCTTCGCCTGGGAGGAGGGGCACGAGCTGCCCATCGGCCTGACCAAGAAGGTGATCGGGCAGCCGCTGGTGGGGATCAACTGCTCCCTGTGCCACACGGCGACGGTCCGGGAGGACAAGTACGCCAAGCCGGACATCTATCCGACCGCACCGGCGCACCAGTTCGACACGCAGGGGTACTTCCGGTTCCTCTTCGCCTCCGCGTCCGACCCGCGGTTCACGGCGGACAACATCCTGGCCGCGATCGAGCCCAACTACGACATGGGGTTCATCGACCAGCTGCTCTACCGCTACATCCTGATCCCCCAGACCCGGAAGGGCCTGCTCGAGTTCCGCGACGAGATGGCCTGGATGGACGACCGCCCCGACTGGGGGCGCGGCCGGATCGACCCCTTCAACCCGGCCAAGTTCCGGTACCTGGAGATCCCGGTCGACGACACCATCGGCAACGCCGACAACATGTCGGTCTGGAACATGCGGCCGCGGGTCGAGAACGGCTACCACTACCACTGGGACGGCCTGCTGGACGGTCCGATCCAGGAGGTGGTGCTGAGCTCGGCGCTGGGCGACTCGGTGACGCCCGACACGCTCCCGCTCGACAACCTGAAGCGGGTCGAAGAGTTCATCCTCGACGCGCCGGTGCCGCCCTATCCGTTCGAGATCGACGAAGAGCTGGCGGCCACCGGTGAGCCGATCTTCCAGGCCAACTGCGCCGACTGCCACGCCATCGGCGGCGCCCGCACCGGCTCGGTCATCCCCATCGACGAGATCGGCACCGACCCGCACCGCATGGACAGCTGGACGCAGGAGTCGGTCGACGCCTACAACTCATACGCCGACGACTACCCCTGGTCGTTCACCCACTTCCAGAAGAACGAGGGCTACAACGCACCGCTCCTCGACGGGGTCTGGCTGCGGGCGCCGTTCCTGCACAACGGCTCGGTGCCGACCCTCACCGACATGCTCGAGCCGCCGGAGAACCGGCCGGCGGTCTTCTGGCGCGGCTACGACGTCTACGACCAGGAGCGGATCGGGTTCGTCTCCCAGGGGGAGGACGCCGAGCGCTACGGCTGGAAGGTCGACGTCTCGGTGCCCGGCAACAGCAACTCCGGGCACCTGTTCGGGACCGATCTCCCGCAGGAGGAGAAGCGAGCCCTCATCGAGTACCTGAAGACCCGGTGACCGGAGTCGCCGTCGAATGAAAGGAGGTACGCCATGAAGCACGTCGTCAGTGAAGCGCCGCGGCCCGGTGGGCACGGCGCCTTTCGGGCAGCACGCGGCGCGACCCGCCGAGGGAGGACCCCATGAGCCGCGGTGAGGCTCGGACGCGGACCCGCGACGGGGTGTTGACCGACGTCGTCCGCGAAGGGGTGGTCGACCGCTATCAGAAGCGGTTTCGCAGGCGCGTGGTGCTCGTGCTGTTGCTGGTGGTGGTGGCGATCGTGATCGGCTGGCTGGTCTGGCGCTTCACCGCGGACCGGCCGGTCGAGTACACCGCGATCGACGAGCACTTCAAGTACGGATCGATCGGCAGCGAGCCGGGCGGCTCGCTGTCGAACCCGGTGGGGGGCGTTCTGCCCCCCTACTGGGTCTTCCGGACGCTGCCCGAGATCTGCCCGGACAAGCTCCCCGGCGGCTACGCCTCGATCGGGGTGCTGTACGAGGAGGGGCACGACCTTCCGATCGGGGTCTCGCGGCGCTGGCGCCTGGGGCTGGACCAGGTGGGCCTGAACTGCGCCTTCTGCCACACCGGGACGGTCCGCGAGACGCCGGCGGACGAGCCCCGGCTGGTCCTCGGCATGCCGGCCAACCAGCTCGAGATCCAGGAGTTCTTCCGCTTCATCCTCGAATGCTCCCTCGATCCGCGGCTGACCGCGGACAACCTGCTGGGCAAGATCGAGGAGGCCGGCGGGGAGCTGGGCTTCGTCGACCGCCTGATCTACCGCAGCGTGCTGATCGGCCAGGTGAAGCTGACGGTGCTCGGCCTCCAGCAGCGGATCGGCCCGCTGATGCAGGACGACGTGACCGCCTGGGGCCGCGGCCGGGTCGACACCTTCAACCCCTACAAATCGATCGAGTTCAACTGGCCGCTCGACCGGTTGCCGCACGACGAGCTGATCGGCGCCTCGGACTTCCCGTCGCTCTGGAACCAGGAGCCGAGGGCCCGGTCCCTGCCCCAGGCCCCCACCGGGATGTGGCTCCACTGGGACGGCAACAACAACTCGGTCGACGAACGCAACCTGTCGGCCTCGCTGGGCGCGGGGGTCACGCCGGTCACCATCGACCACGCCGCCCTGGAGCGGGTGCGCGACTGGGCGTGGACGCTGCCGCCGCCGGAGTATCCGTTCCCCGTCGACCGGGACCTGGCGCGCCGCGGTGAGACGGTCTATGCCTCCTACTGCGCCGACTGTCACGCCGACCACCGGTTCCGGGACGGGGAGGTCACCGGCTCGCAGGTGGGGACCGTCGTGCCCATCGAGGAGGTCGGGACCGATCCGTTCCGGCTCAACTCCTACACCTACGCCTTCGCCGCCAACCAGTACGGCCTCTACCCCGAGTCGGAGTACCAGTTCCGGCACTTCCGCAAGACCGAGGGTTACGCCAACCACCCGCTCGACGGGATCTGGGCCCGCGCCCCGTACCTCCACAACGGCTCGGTCCCGACCATGCGCGACCTGCTGGAGCCGCCGGAGGCCCGGCCGGTCCGCTTCTACCGCGGCTACGACGTCTATGACCAGGAGCGTCTCGGCTTCGTCTCCGACGTCGCCGCCGAGGACGGGCTCGACCACTTCCTCTACGACACGACCGAGCCCGGCAACCACAACGGCGGCCACTACTACGGCACCGACCTGCCGGACGAGGACAAGCGGGCCCTGGTCGAGTACATGAAGACGTTCTGAGGCGCTCGCGCCGGAAGGAGAGACCCCCGTGAACAAGTACCTGCAAGGCTACCGGCTGCTGACCGGGATCGGCATCCTGACGAACCTCACCTTCGCCGCCTCGGCGTTCTTCTTCCCCTCGTTCCTGATCGAGAACGTGGGCGACGGGAGAGCCGACCTGTTCGAGGACCCGTGGCTCGGCAACGTCGGGCTGCTGCTCGTCCTGACCGCCGTCTTCTACCTGCCGACCGCGATCGATCCGCGGCGCCACCGGCTGTACTCCTGGATCTCGGCGTGGAGCCGGGTGGCGGCGGCCGCGTACTGGGTCGTCTACCTGCTGACTGCCGGCGGGGATCTCCCGGGCGGCTTCCGGACGATCCCGATGTCCGACGGCGTCCTCGGCATCGTTCTTCTCGTCCTGCTCCGGCTCGGTCTGCCGGACGGGGCCGGCGAGAGCTCCGCCCGGTCCGGGCGCTAGGGGATCGCCGGTGGCGGTCGAACGGTTCGACGCGGTGGTGGTCGGCAGCGGGTTCGGCGGGGCGGTGACCGCGTGCCGCCTGGCCGAGGCCGGGGCCAGGGTGCTGGTCCTCGAGCGGGGCCGGCGCTGGAGCCCGGACACCTACCCGCGCAAGACCGGCGACCCCTGGCTCTACCATCACCGCCATCCGGAAAAGCACCACGGCTGGCTGGATCTCCGCTTCTTCCGCGGCATGGCGGTGGCCCAGGGGGCCGGCGTGGGGGGCGGCTCGCTCTGCTACTCGAGCGTGGTGATGGACGCCGGGCCGGAGACCTTCGCCGAGGGCTGGCCCCCCGAGATCACCCCGGAGGAGCTGGCGCCGTACTCGGACCGGGTTCGCACGATGCTCCGGGTCCAGGAGATCCCGGCCAACCAGCGCACCGCCCGCTTCGAGCTGCTGGAGCGGGCGGCCGAGCGGGCCGGCTGGGGCGATCGCGCCGGGCCGGTGCCGCTGGCGGTGTCGTTCGACCCGGAGTACAGCTACGACCTGCCGGACCCCATCGACGCGAAGCACGCCAAACCGTTCACCAACGACCAGGGCGTGCCGCAGCACACCTGCGTCCACCTGGGCAACTGCGACATCGGCTGCGACGTCCACGCCAAGAACACCCTCGACCTCAACTACATCCCGGCCGCCGAGTCCGCCGGCGCCGAGGTCCGCCCGCTGCACCTGGTGAGCCACCTGGAGCCGGCCGACGGCGGCGGCTACCGGGTGGTCTACGACCGGATCGACGGCGGCCGGCGGCAGCGGGGCTCGGTGCACGGCGACCGGGTGATCCTGGCCGCCGGCTCCCTGGGCTCCACCGAGATCCTGCTCCGCTCCCGGGACGAGGCCGGGACCGGGACCTTGACGGGCCTCTCCCCCCGGCTGGGCCTTGGCTGGAGCCCCAACGCCAACTTCCTGACCCCGGACGTCTACCCGGACGACGTGACGGTGGACCAGGGGATCGGGCCCACGATCTCTGCCGGGCTCGACCTGATGGACGGCTCGGTGGGCGGGGAGCGCTTCTTCCTGGAGGACGACGGCTTCCCCAACGTGCTGCTCAACGCGGTCACCGCGCGGCTCGAGTCGGGCGGCGGGTGGACCCCGGCGGCGTGGCTGCTTCGCCGGCACCTGGAACGCGGTCTCGCCGAGAAGAACCCCTTCCGGCAGATCATGGTCTGGCTCGGCGAGGGGCTCGACGCCCACGACGGCCGGTTGAAGCTGGCCCGCCGCTGGTACGCCCCCTGGAAGGGCCGCGAGCTGTCCATGGACTGGAGCGTCCGGGGCTCGCGCGGCGTGATCGACGCCATCGTCGGCGCCCACCGCCGCCTGTCGGAGGCCGCCGGCGGAGACCTGCGGGTGCCGATCTGGTGGCGCCTCGCCCGCGCCCTGGTGACGGTGCACCCCCTGGGGGGGTGCTGCATGGGGAAGGCTCCGGCCGACGGAGTGGTGGACCACCGGGGGCAGGTCTTCGGCGCCCCCGGGCTGTTCGTGGCCGACGGCGCGGTGCTGCCGCGCCCGACCGGCAGGAACCCGTCGCTGACCATCGCCGCGGTGGCCGAGCGGAACGCCGAGCTGATGATCCGTGAGGAGAAGGCATGAACGACGAGCACAGGGAAGACGAGGGAACCCGGTACGAATCCGGCGACGACGGGCTGGAGCCCGAAGACGCCCCGGCGGCGGAGGCCCCCGGCCGCGCCCGTTCGTTCGGGGAGGTCCTGGAGAAGGAGCGCGAGGCGATCAGGAAGGGCCGCGCCCTGCGCTCGGCACGACCCGGGGCCACGGACGAGGACGACGACCCCCAGGTCACGGCCCTCGCCTTCTCGGGGGGCGGCATCCGCAGCGCCATCTTCAACCTGGGGATCGCCCAGGGGCTCGCCCGGCTCGGTCTGCTGAAGCGCTTCGACTACCTGTCGGTCAACTCCGGCGGCGGCTACATCGGCGGCTGGCTGCTGGCGTGGATCCGCCGCGCGGGGATCGACCAGGTGGAGCGGGAGCTGCGCCGCGACGCCTGCCGCGACGACGGAGACGGCGAGCCCGCGGACCCCGGAGATGCCGGGTCGGCGGGCGCCGAGGCGGAGCCGATCTCCTTCCTGCGCCGCTTCAGCAACTACCTGACGCCCAGGGCCGGTGCGTTCTCGGCCGACACCTGGACCATGGTCACCACCTACCTGCGCAACCTGCTGCTCAACCAGGTCATCCTGGTCCTGGCCCTGGCGGCGATCCTGGTCGTCCCCCGGATCCTGGTGCTCGCCTCCTCCTGGTTCTCGGGGCTCGAGACCTGGGTGCTCCTGCTGTGCAGCGTCGCCGGCCTGACGGTGGCGGTGATCCTGATCGCCTGCAACCATACGGAGGTGCTGTTGCCGCGCGACGGGGGGCCGCCCTGGTACGCGCGCCAGAACGGCATCCAGCTCGGCGTGCTCCTGCCGCTGTTCGTGGCCGCCTGGTTCGCCGGGCTCTGGATGTGGTTCTCGCGCGCGGCGGAGCAGCTCTTCCTGCACGAGTGGCTGGCGCAGCGCTGGAGCTGGTACGCGTCCAGCCGGCTCCACCAGGATCAGCTCGAGCCGCTGGCCTGGGCCCTCCTCGCCGCCGTCCTCTACGTCGGCGTCTGGCTCCTGGGGCTCATCCTCCTCACCGTGCTGGTGCGACGGCGCGCCCACGGGGCCGCGGACGTGCTGAAGAGCAAGCGTCGCATGTTCCGGGCGGTCGTGCTGACGGCGCCGCTGGCGGGGGGACTGGGCGGTTTCCTGCTCTGGGTGGTGGCGTCCCTGTCCCTCGCCCTGGAGGCCTCGCTGACCCCCATGGGCTACCAGGGCCCCTGGCACCTGCTCCACGTCAACGTCTGGAAGGCGCCGGCGATCACCGTCGTCTTCATGCTCACCGCCTTCGTCCACACCGGCCTCATGGGCCGCGCTTTCGCCGAGGAGCTGCGCCAGTGGTGGAGCCGCCTCGGCGCCTGGATGCTCATCTGGTCCATCACCTGGCTCGGCGTCTTCGGCATCGCCCTCTACGGTCCGATCCTGCTGGTGATCTTCGGCACCCTGATCTGCGGCGCCCTCGGCGGCGGCTGGCTCGCCTCCACCGTCGGCGGCGTCCTGGTCGGCCGCGACACCACCAACGGCGACGCCCGGCCGCCCCTGTGGCGGCGGGCGGTGATCGCCGTGGCGCCCCAGATCTTCATCGTCGGCATGCTGGCGGCGATCGCCCTGGGCGTCCACGCGCTGCTCGATCCGCCGGAAGAGTACCTCTCCCCGGATTGCCAGCAGTTCTGGGTCCAGGCGCCGGCTCCGGACGAGGGCGATCTCGTCCAGGATGCGGAGGCCGAGCTCTCGGCCGAGGACCGGAGGGTCCGGCGGATCCTGCGCTGCCACACCGAGCGGCTCTACCTGGGCACCACGCGCGCGTTCTCGAGCGTCCCGGACGCCTCGGTCGCGACCGACGACGGAAACCAGGCCACCACGCCCCTGGCGTTCCTGCTGCTCGCGGTCTCGGCCCTGGTCCTGTCGTGGCGGGTGGACATCAACGAGTTCTCCATGCACCTGTTCTACCGGAACCGGTTGATCCGGGCATTCCTCGGCGCCTCCAACCGGAAACGCAGGGCCCAGCCCTTCACCGGCTTCGACCCGGGCGACGACCTGGCGGTCGCGTCCCTGTCGCCGGACGTGGAGCGGGAGGGCCGCGTCTACGACGGCCCGTACCCCATCCTCAACATCGCCCTCAACCTGGTCTCGGGAGAGGAGCTGGCCTGGCAGGAGCGCAAGGCGGCGTCCTTCGTGTTCACGCCGCTGTTCAGCGGGTACCAGGTGCACGACGGGGGGGAGCCGGATCCCGTCCTCCGTCCGGTCGGCTTCCGTCCCACCGACGGCTACCTCCAGATCCCGGACGAGGGGATCTCCCTGGGCACCGCCATGACCATCTCGGGCGCGGCGGCGAGCCCGTCCATGGGCGCCGGGACCACCCCGGCCATGGCCTTCCTGCTCACCGTCTTCAACGTCCGCCTCGGCTGGTGGCTCGGCAACCCGCGCCACGAGAGGACCTGGAGCCGGATGGGCCCGCGGATCGGCCTGCTCTCGCTGCTCGCGGAGCTGTTCGGCTCCACCAACGACCGGTCGCACTACGTCTACCTGTCGGACGGCGGGCACTTCGACAACCTGGCCCTCTACGAGCTCATCCGCAGGCGCTGCCGGTTCATCGTGGTCTCGGACGCCGGCGCCGACCCGGACATGACCTTCGAGGACCTGGGCAACGCCGTGCGCAAGTGCTGCACCGACTTCGGCGTCGAGATCGACATCGACCCGGACCAGATCCACAAGGACCCGGAGACCGGCCTCAGCCACTGGCACTGCGCGGTGGGGAGGATCCGCTACGACCACCTGGACGGCGGGCCTCCCGGCACCCTGGTCTACGTCAAGGCCTCGCTGACCGGGGACGAGCCCATCGACGACCAGGCGTACTCCGCGGCCAACGAGGAGTTCCCGCATCAGAGCACGGCCGATCAGTGGTTCTCCGAGTCCCAGTTCGAGAGCTACCGCAAGCTGGGGGAGCACGTGGCCCTGAGCGTCTTCGGGGCGGTGGACGATGCTCCGGGCGCCCTGTCGCGCGAGGAGCTGTTCGTGCGCCTCGGCCAGACCTGGTTCCCGCCCAGCAGCGTGTCGGGCGGGGTGTTCACGCGGCTGACGTCGGCCCTCGACGAGCTCATGGAACGCCTGCGAACCGACGACCACCTCGCCTTCCTGGTGCCCCAGATCTTCCCGGAGTGGCCGGAGCTGGCCGGCGCGGTCAAGCACGTCCCGCCGCCCCGCATGTGGTTGCCGGAGACCCACGACGAGCTGGTGGCCGGCTTCTTCTTCTGCCACGCCCTGATCCAGCTCATGGAGGACTGCTACCTGGACCTGGATCTGGACCACGAGCTCGAGCATCCGGACAACCGGGGGTGGATGAACCTGTTCAAGCACTGGTCATGGGCCGGCATGCTCCGGGCCACCTGGGCGGTGACGGCGAGCACCTTCGGGGCCCGCTTCCAGGTCTTCTGCCGGCGCCGCCTCGGGCTCGAGGTGGGCGAGGTGCGGGTGGAGCGGGAGAGTCTCCCCACCGGCGGCTCCCGGCTGTCGAAGCTCCTGGAGCTGCCGGCGGTCACCGGCCGGCTCAACTTCCTCGAGCAGCGCCTGATGCGCGACATGGTGGAGCGCCACCGGGACACCGACACCCTGCTCGTCCTGCGCCTCGGGGTGCGGGACCCGAGCGGGACGTCGGTGGGTGGGGAGGAGGACGAGGCGGCGGAGATCCAGTTCACCTTCGGGTTCGCCCTGGCCCGCGGGCGGGAGCTCCTCTACCTCCGGGTCCAGGACCACCTGCGCAAGATGGGCCTGGCCCGCGCCGCGCTGCGCCGCCTGGTGCGGGAGGACCTGGTCCGCGGCGTCATCGAGCTGTCGGCGGACGATCTGCCCGAATGGTCCCGGAAGACCGCCGGGGAGTCCCGGGTCGGCAAGCTCACCCAGCTCTTCCGCTCGGCCCGGCAGCAGGAGGAGGCATAAGAGCCACACACCCGTACCCATGCGTGCGTCGATCGCCGAGCCTTCGAGGGCGCGCGTTAGAGTGATCGTGCGCTGGTGACCGTCGGCCGCACGGCGATTGGATGCGGAACCGTTCCGGAGCCGCGCACGTGGAGGATTGCATGAGTCGCAAGATGAGAAGCGTCAAGAGGTCCATCGGAGGCGACCACATTCGGTATGGGCCCGCAAGCCGTGTCGTCAAGGCGGTCCACATTGCGCCGACCAGCGAAGGTCGTTGGACGGTGAGCAAGGCAGGGAGGACGCGGGTACGCAAGGTCTTCTCGAACAAGACGGCAGCCATGAAGTACGTCAAGGATCTCGAGGCTCTGCGGTCCTCGGACGTGGTGCTGCACAAGAAAGACGGGACGATCCAGGTGGGGAAAGTCGCCAAGACGGGTCGGCTCACGGTGAAGCCCGCCAAGAGCTTC
>JASFUJ010000033.1:0-11568 GCA_050050355.1 Acidobacteriota bacterium | reverse complement strand
CGCCGCGGCCGACCGGCTCCGCTGGCACGACGTGCTGGCGGCGGCCCGGCGGCTCTCCTTGCTGGAGATCGAGGCCGGCGTCGCCGGCATCCACCGGCTGGTCCAGGCGGTGCTCCGGGACCGGCTGACCGCGGAGGAGGAGCGCCTCTGGGCCGAGGCGGCCGTCCGGCTGCTCGATGCCGGGTACGGCTACCAGCAGGACGACCTCTCCACCTGGGACCCAGCCCTCCGCCTGCTTCCCCACGTGGCCGCTGTGAGCGCGGTGGCCGAGGAGCTGGACGTTGCACGCGCAAAGACCGCCCGGCTGTTGAACGACGCCGGGCTCCAGCTCCTGCACCGGGGGGTCCTGGACCGGGCCCGAGACCACGTGGAGCGGGCGCTGGCGATCGCCGAAAGGGTTCATGGCTCCGAGCATCCGGAGACGGCGATCCGTGCGAACAACCTGGGCCAGATCCTGCAGGATGGCGGGGACCTGGTGGGTGCGGAGCAGTTGACCCGGAGGGCGCTGGCGATCGACGAGGCGGTCTACGGCTCCGAGCATCCGCAGGTGGCGGCGGACACGAGCAACCTGGGCCTGATCTTGCGGGCTCGTGGGGACCTGTCGGGTGCGGAGGAGCTGGTCCGGAGGGCGCTGGAGATCTACAAGACGGTCTACGGTCCCCAACATCCGCAGGTGGCGATCTGCGTGAACAACCTGGGGCTGATTGTCCAAGCCCGGGGAGACCTGGCGGGCGCGGAGGAGCTGGCCCACAGCGCTCTGGAGATTCTCGAGGCGGTTCACGGGTCCGAGCATCCGAACGTGGCGACGCTCGCGAGCAACCTGGCTGCGATTCTGCGGGATCGCGGAGACTTGTCGGGCGCCGAGGAGCTGACCCGCAGGGCACTGGAGATTTTTGCGGCGGTTCACGGGTCCGAGCATCCGAAGGTGGCGACGCCAGCGAACAACCTGGGCCGGATCCTGCA
Source organism: Acidobacteriota bacterium (assembly GCA_050050355.1). Classification (GTDB taxonomy): domain Bacteria; phylum Acidobacteriota; class Thermoanaerobaculia; order Multivoradales; family DATKCC01; genus JASFUJ01. Next base: position 10,605 of record JASFUJ010000033.1, on the reverse strand, counting down.
GGCCCGCGGGGACCTGGCGGGGGCGGAGGAGCTGACCCGGCGGGCTCTGGCGATCGACGAGGCGGTCTATGGGCCTGAGCATCCGAACGTGGCACTCCGCCGCAACAACCTCGCCACCATCTTCGAGGACCAGGGGCACCTGACCGCGGCCGAAGGGGAGTCCCGCCGGGCGGTGGAGATCGCGGAGGCGATCCTCGGTGCGGAGCATCCGAGCACGAAGCTCTACGCCGGCAACCTGGCCCGGTTGCGGGAGCGTCTGGAGGAGCGGCGGGGCGGGAGGTGAGGGCGGGTCGGGTTCGGTGGCGGGGGTGCGAGAGCCTGGTACCCCCTCACCCCGGCCCTCTCCCCACGGGGGAGAGGGTGGCGATGAAGGCGGGAGCCCTGCCTTCGCCAGGGGGTTCGCCGGGCGCGTGCCGGTTGCTGCCGTACCGAGGATCGGACCCTACCGGGATGAGAGTTGTTGGAGCCGGGAAGATCCGTAGGCACGGGAAGGAGGGAGCATCTGGCCCTACCGGGGGGCTTGCATGGGAGCGAGGTCCAGCAGGTTCCGGAGCCACCGGGAGGAACCATGAGGCGCGGGCTGGGGGCGGTGCTAGCATCGAGTCGTAGAAAGCGAACGGACCGGAAGCCGGTCTGGTGGCAGGATCTGGCTGCTGGCTCGGCGAAGAGAGGAGACCGAGCGTGAATCTGACGATCGAGATGCCGGAGGAGGCGTTTTCGGCGCTGCGGGAGACGCCGGAGCGGTTCGCGGCGGAGCTCCGGTTCGCCGCCGCGGTCCAGTGGTATCACCAGGGCCGGATCAGCGGGAGCAAGGCGGCGCAAGTCGCCGGCATGACGCGGCTCGGGTTCCTCGACGAGCTGGCACGGCGCAAGCTCGATGTCGTCAAGATCGATCTCGACCAGCTCCGTGAGGAGATCGGCGCTGCCTGAGCCGCCGGTCGTCGATGCATCCCCCTTGATCGTGCTCGCGAGGGCGGGCCGCCTGGAGTTGCTCCGTGCGGCGGGGGAGAGAGTCGTAGTCCCCGGCACCGTGGCAGAGGAGGTGACGGCACACTCGGACGAGGCTGCACGAGCACTGGAATCCGTCGAGTGGCTGGAGGTGACTCCAGGAGTGCAGTTATCCACCGCCGTTGCGGCCTGGGATCTCGGGCCGGGAGAGTCCGCAGTGCTCTCCTGGGCCGCTGAACATCCGGGGGCCGTCTCCGTTCTCGACGATTACGCGGCACGGACGTGTGCGAAAGCGCTCGGCTTGCCACTCCTGGGGACTCTGGGATTGGCGCTGCGTGCGAAGGTGAACGGGGAAGTGAACACGGCGCGGCCGGTGGTGGAGGAGCTGGTCCGGGCAGGGCTCTATCTTTCGGATTCCGTGATCCGGGAGGCGCTCTCACTGGTGGGGGAGTGAGCCCGAGGGCGCGGACCGGGTTACGGTGAGGTAGGGGCGAGGCGTTGGGGTGGCGTGATCCGGTGCCGCCGGAACCGTCTCGGATGGGCAGAGCCCCCGGGAATGCCTCCGCTCCCCGGTACACTCCTGCTTCATGAAGGACTTCTTCATCAGCTTCTCGTCGGCGGACCGGGCCTGGGCGGAGTGGATCGGGTGGCAGCTCCGGGAGGCGGGGTACTCGGTGGAGCTCCAGGGGTGGACCTGGGGACCCGGGGCCAACTTCCCGCTCGAGATGGACCGGGCCGCCCGGGAGACGCACCGGACGCTGGCGGTGCTGTCGCCGAGCTTTCTGGGGTCCCGGTACACCCGGGCGGAGTGGGCGGCGGCGTTCCGGGAAGACCCGGAGGGTCGCCGGCGGCGGCTCGTTCCGGTCAAGGTGCGGGAGTGTGACCCCAACGGGCTGCTGGGGTCGATCGTGTCCATCGACCTGACAGCCCTCGCGGACACGGAGAGCGCACGGCGGGCGCTTCTGGAGGGCCTGGAGCAGCCCGAACCGCCGGACGAGGAGCCGGCGTTTCCGAACGCCGGTACCGGACGCGGTCAAGAAGGGAGTGAAACGCTCGGCCTCCCGGCACGGCGCCCCCCCTTCCCCGGCGCCCTGCCGCCCCGCTGGAACGTGCCCCACCGGCGCAACCCCCACTTCGCCGGCCGGGAGGAGCTGCTGGCGAAGCTGGAGGAGGCTCTGGGCCCGGAAGGCGCTCCGGACGGGGCGGCGACGCGGACCCAGATGGCCCGTACCCAGGCAATTCGGGGTCTCGGCGGGGTGGGCAAGACCCAGCTCGCGCTGGAGTACGTCTACCGTCACGCGGCCGAGTACGACACCGTCTGGTGGGTGCGGGCCGAGGATTCGGAGACCCTGACCCGGGACCTGGCCGCCCTGGCGGCGGAGCTGGGGCTGGCGGACCCGGCCCGGCCCGATCCGCAGGCGGAGGTGGCGGCCGTCCGGCGCTGGCTGGAGACCCACGGCGGCTGGCTGCTGGTGTTCGACAACGCGGAGGACCCGGCCGGCCTGGAGCCCTACCTGCCCCGGGGCCGGACCGGGCCGGTGCTGATCACCTCCCGCCGGAGCGACTGGGACGGCGTCGCCGCCCCGTTCCCGGTGGACGTGCTGCCCCTGGAGGAGGCGGCCGCGTTTCTGCTGGAACGGACGGCGCCCGAGTCGAGATCCGACTCGGGAGGCGGAGTGCCTGGCGAAGGAGACGGTCCCGGGGACGACGCCGACGCCGCCCGCAGCCTGGCGGAGGCGCTGGGCTGTCTGCCCCTGGCGCTGGAGCAGGCCGGGGCCTTCATCCGGGAGGATGGCGTGTTGACCTTGGCCGGGTACGAGGAGCTGTTCCGGGACCGCCGCCGGGAGCTGCTGGCCCGCGGGGCGCCGCGGGCCCACCGGGAGGAGCCGGTGGAGACCACCTGGGACCTGTCGTTCGAGAAGCTGGAGGAGGAGGCCCCCGAAGCGGGGGACCTGCTGCGGCTCGTCTCGTTCTTCGCCCCGGAGGACCTGCCGCTGGGGCTGATCCCCGAGCACGCTCAGCTCCTTCCCGAGCCGCTCGCCACGGCCGCGGCCGACCGGCTCCGCTGGCACGACGTGCTGGCGGCGGCCCGGCGGCTCTCCTTGCTGGAGATCGAGGCCGGCGTCGCCGGCATCCACCGGCTGGTCCAGGCGGTGCTCCGGGACCGGCTGACCGCGGAGGAGGAGCGCCTCTGGGCCGAGGCGGCCGTCCGGCTGCTCGATGCCGGGTACGGCTACCAGCAGGACGACCTCTCCACCTGGGACCCAGCCCTCCGCCTGCTTCCCCACGTGGCCGCTGTGAGCGCGGTGGCCGAGGAGCTGGACGTTGCACGCGCAAAGACCGCCCGGCTGTTGAACGACGCCGGGCTCCAGCTCCTGCACCGGGGGGTCCTGGACCGGGCCCGAGACCACGTGGAGCGGGCGCTGGCGATCGCCGAAAGGGTTCATGGCTCCGAGCATCCGGAGACGGCGATCCGTGCGAACAACCTGGGCCAGATCCTGCAGGATGGCGGGGACCTGGTGGGTGCGGAGCAGTTGACCCGGAGGGCGCTGGCGATCGACGAGGCGGTCTACGGCTCCGAGCATCCGCAGGTGGCGGCGGACACGAGCAACCTGGGCCTGATCTTGCGGGCTCGTGGGGACCTGTCGGGTGCGGAGGAGCTGGTCCGGAGGGCGCTGGAGATCTACAAGACGGTCTACGGTCCCCAACATCCGCAGGTGGCGATCTGCGTGAACAACCTGGGGCTGATTGTCCAAGCCCGGGGAGACCTGGCGGGCGCGGAGGAGCTGGCCCACAGCGCTCTGGAGATTCTCGAGGCGGTTCACGGGTCCGAGCATCCGAACGTGGCGACGCTCGCGAGCAACCTGGCTGCGATTCTGCGGGATCGCGGAGACTTGTCGGGCGCCGAGGAGCTGACCCGCAGGGCACTGGAGATTTTTGCGGCGGTTCACGGGTCCGAGCATCCGAAGGTGGCGACGCCAGCGAACAACCTGGGCCGGATCCTGCAGGCCCGCGGGGACCTGGCGGGGGCGGAGGAGCTGACCCGGCGGGCTCTGGCGATCGACGAGGCGGTCTATGGGCCTGAGCATCCGAACGTGGCACTCCGCCGCAACAACCTCGCCACCATCTTCGAGGACCAGGGGCACCTGACCGCGGCCGAAGGGGAGTCCCGCCGGGCGGTGGAGATCGCGGAGGCGATCCTCGGTGCGGAGCATCCGAGCACGAAGCTCTACGCCGGCAACCTGGCCCGGTTGCGGGAGCGTCTGGAGGAGCGGCGGGGCGGGAGGTGAGGGCGGGTCGGGTTCGGTGGCGGGGGTGCGAGAGCCTGGTACCCCCTCACCCCGGCCCTCTCCCCACGGGGGAGAGGGTGGCGATGAAGGCGGGAGCCCTGCCTTCGCCAGGGGGTTCGCCGGGCGCGTGCCGGTTGCTGCCGTACCGAGGATCGGACCCTACCGGGATGAGAGTTGTTGGAGCCGGGAAGATCCGTAGGCACGGGAAGGAGGGAGCATCTGGCCCTACCGGGGGGCTTGCATGGGAGCGAGGTCCAGCAGGTTCCGGAGCCACCGGGAGGAACCATGAGGCGCGGGCTGGGGGCGGTGCTAGCATCGAGTCGTAGAAAGCGAACGGACCGGAAGCCGGTCTGGTGGCAGGATCTGGCTGCTGGCTCGGCGAAGAGAGGAGACCGAGCGTGAATCTGACGATCGAGATGCCGGAGGAGGCGTTTTCGGCGCTGCGGGAGACGCCGGAGCGGTTCGCGGCGGAGCTCCGGTTCGCCGCCGCGGTCCAGTGGTATCACCAGGGCCGGATCAGCGGGAGCAAGGCGGCGCAAGTCGCCGGCATGACGCGGCTCGGGTTCCTCGACGAGCTGGCACGGCGCAAGCTCGATGTCGTCAAGATCGATCTCGACCAGCTCCGTGAGGAGATCGGCGCTGCCTGAGCCGCCGGTCGTCGATGCATCCCCCTTGATCGTGCTCGCGAGGGCGGGCCGCCTGGAGTTGCTCCGTGCGGCGGGGGAGAGAGTCGTAGTCCCCGGCACCGTGGCAGAGGAGGTGACGGCACACTCGGACGAGGCTGCACGAGCACTGGAATCCGTCGAGTGGCTGGAGGTGACTCCAGGAGTGCAGTTATCCACCGCCGTTGCGGCCTGGGATCTCGGGCCGGGAGAGTCCGCAGTGCTCTCCTGGGCCGCTGAACATCCGGGGGCCGTCTCCGTTCTCGACGATTACGCGGCACGGACGTGTGCGAAAGCGCTCGGCTTGCCACTCCTGGGGACTCTGGGATTGGCGCTGCGTGCGAAGGTGAACGGGGAAGTGAACACGGCGCGGCCGGTGGTGGAGGAGCTGGTCCGGGCAGGGCTCTATCTTTCGGATTCCGTGATCCGGGAGGCGCTCTCACTGGTGGGGGAGTGAGCCCGAGGGCGCGGACCGGGTTACGGTGAGGTAGGGGCGAGGCGTTGGGGTGGCGTGATCCGGTGCCGCCGGAACCGTCTCGGATGGGCAGAGCCCCCGGGAATGCCTCCGCTCCCCGGTACACTCCTGCTTCATGAAGGACTTCTTCATCAGCTTCTCGTCGGCGGACCGGGCCTGGGCGGAGTGGATCGGGTGGCAGCTCCGGGAGGCGGGGTACTCGGTGGAGCTCCAGGGGTGGACCTGGGGACCCGGGGCCAACTTCCCGCTCGAGATGGACCGGGCCGCCCGGGAGACGCACCGGACGCTGGCGGTGCTGTCGCCGAGCTTTCTGGGGTCCCGGTACACCCGGGCGGAGTGGGCGGCGGCGTTCCGGGAAGACCCGGAGGGTCGCCGGCGGCGGCTCGTTCCGGTCAAGGTGCGGGAGTGTGACCCCAACGGGCTGCTGGGGTCGATCGTGTCCATCGACCTGACAGCCCTCGCGGACACGGAGAGCGCACGGCGGGCGCTTCTGGAGGGCCTGGAGCAGCCCGAACCGCCGGACGAGGAGCCGGCGTTTCCGAACGCCGGTACCGGACGCGGTCAAGAAGGGAGTGAAACGCTCGGCCTCCCGGCACGGCGCCCCCCCTTCCCCGGCGCCCTGCCGCCCCGCTGGAACGTGCCCCACCGGCGCAACCCCCACTTCGCCGGCCGGGAGGAGCTGCTGGCGAAGCTGGAGGAGGCTCTGGGCCCGGAAGGCGCTCCGGACGGGGCGGCGACGCGGACCCAGATGGCCCGTACCCAGGCAATTCGGGGTCTCGGCGGGGTGGGCAAGACCCAGCTCGCGCTGGAGTACGTCTACCGTCACGCGGCCGAGTACGACACCGTCTGGTGGGTGCGGGCCGAGGATTCGGAGACCCTGACCCGGGACCTGGCCGCCCTGGCGGCGGAGCTGGGGCTGGCGGACCCGGCCCGGCCCGATCCGCAGGCGGAGGTGGCGGCCGTCCGGCGCTGGCTGGAGACCCACGGCGGCTGGCTGCTGGTGTTCGACAACGCGGAGGACCCGGCCGGCCTGGAGCCCTACCTGCCCCGGGGCCGGACCGGGCCGGTGCTGATCACCTCCCGCCGGAGCGACTGGGACGGCGTCGCCGCCCCCTTCCCGGTGGACGTGCTGCCCCTGGAGGAGGCGGCCGCGTTTCTGCTGGAGCGGACGGCGCCGGACTCGGCACCCAACTCGGAGTCAAACTCGAGGCCCGAGTCGAAGCAGGGCTCGCGGACCGTGGAGCGCCCCGAAGGGGACGACCTCGCCGCGGCCCGCAGCCTGGCGGAGGCGCTGGGCTGCCTGCCGCTGGCGCTGGAACAGGCCGGGGCCTTCATCCGGGAGGACGGCGCGTTGACTCTGGCCGGGTACGAGGAGCTCTTCAGGAACCGCCGCCGGGAGCTCCTGGCCCGCGGGGCGCCGCGGGCCCATCGCGAGGAGCCGGTGGAGACCACCTGGGACCTGTCGTTCGAGAGGCTGGAGGAGGAGGCCCCCGAGGCGGGGGACCTGCTGCGGCTCTTGTCGTTCTTCGCCCCGGAGGACCTGCCGCTGGGGCTGATCCCCGAGCACCCCGAGCTCCTCCCCGAGCCGCTCGCCACCGCCGCGGCCGACCGGCTCCGCTGGCACGACGTGCTGGCGGCGGCCCGGCGGCTCTCCTTGCTGGAGATCGAGGCCGGCGTCGCCGGCATCCACCGGCTGGTCCAGGCGGTGCTCCGGGACCGGCTGGGTGCGGAGGAGGAGCGTCTCTGGGCCGGGGCGGCCGTGCGGCTGCTCAACGCCGGCTACGGGTACGAGAGGAACGACCTCGCCACCTGGGAGCCGGCCCTTCGGCTGCTGCCCCACGTGGCCGCTGCAACCGGGGCGGCCGAGGGAGTGGGCGTGGCATCCGAGGCGACCGCCCGACTCCTGAACGACGCCGGGCTTCAGCTCCTGGACCGAGGAGTCCTGGATCGGGCCCGGGATCACCTGGAGCGGGCGCTGGCGATCGGCGAGGCGGTCTACGGCCCAGAGCATCCGAACGTGGCAACGCTCGCGAGCAACCTGGCGATGATCCTGCAGGCCTGCGGGGACCTTGCGGGGGCGGAGAAGCTGTCCCGCACAGCGCTGGCGATTCATGAGGCAATCCACGGCTCCCAACACCCGCACGTAGCGACCGGGGCCAACAACCTGGGCCTGATCCTGAAGGCCCGCGGGGACCTGGCGGGGGCGGAGGAGCTGACCCGGCGGGCGCTGGCGATCGACGAGGCGTTCTACGGTCCCGAGCATCCGAACGTGGCCATCCGTGCAAGCAACCTGGCAACCCTCCTGCGCGACCACGGGGACCTGGCGGGGGCTGAGGAGCTGACCCGCAGGGCGCTGGTGATCGGCGAGGCGGTCTACGGCTCAGAGCATCCGAGCATGGCAACCCTCGTGAACAACCTGGTGACGATCCTCCAGGCGCGCGGAGACCTTGCGGGGGCGGAGGAGCTGGCTCGACGGGCACTGGCGATCTTCGAAACGACCTACGGCCCCAAGCATCCGACCGTGGCCATCTGCCGTAACAACCTCGCCTTCATTCTCGAGGACCAGGGCCACATGGACGTGGCCGAGGAGGAGTACCGCCGGGCGGTGGAGATCGCGGAGGGCGTGCTCGGGGCGGAGCACCCGGACACGAAGCTCTGCGCCGCCAACCTGACCCGGCTGCTGGAGCGGCGGGGCGAGAGGTGAACGGGGGCCATGGACGCAATCGAGAGGGGCTTACGGTCCCGTTCGGCCGGCTGAAACCGGTGAGGTGGGAGCCTTCGGCTCCGTTCGGCCGGCTGAAGCCGGCCGCTTCGGAGCGGATTCGATGGTGACCGTCCAGTCTTGAACTCGATGGTGACCGTCCAGGTTTGGGTTCAATGGGGCCGTCCAGTTTTGAATTCGATGGCAACCGTCCAGATTGAAACGGCCGGCTTGAGCCGGCCGAGAGCGAGCCGCAAAACCGGCTTCAGCCGGCCGGATCCACCCGCCAGGTCACCACCTCCTCCGAGCATCAGGGCTCACAGCGCGCGCCCACCGATCTGGCGGGACACGTCGATGGGAGGACGATCCGGCAAGTCCGCAGACACGGGGAGGAACCACGAGGCGCGGCGCGTAGACGGTGCTAGCAGCGAATCGCTGAAGGCGAAAAGACCGGAGCTCGGTGTGGTGCTGGGACCGGGCGTCTGGTCCGCAAGGGAGAGGAGGCCGAGCATGAATCTGACGATCGAGATGCCGGAGGCGGCGTTTACGGCGCTGCGGAGACGCCGGAGCGGTTCGCAGCGGGGCTCCGGTTCGCCTCCGCGGACGGTGGAGTGGGCGAAGGATCGCGCCGATCGAGCTCGGAGAGTGGTAACCTGAGTCCCGTCAAGCCTCTGGAGCGATTGCCGATGACCACGAAACCCCTCCCCCTCGACCTGCGGGAAGAGCTCAGCGCGCTCACCGAGACCGGCCTGTACGCGGACGAGGTCTCGGTTCTGGCCGATGCTCTACGGACCTTCCTCGCCGCCCGACCGGATCTTCGGGTCGCCGTGGCGTGCCGGCTGTACGAGAAGGGGCGTTTCTCCCTGGGCAAGGCGGCCGAGTGGAGCGGCCTGACCGTCGAGCGCATGAAGGACGAGCTCCACCGCCGGGACATCCGCCGACTCACCGAGGAGGAGCCGGAGGTGGTCGAGGCGATGGCGCGGGAGGCCGCGAAGCGGGCCGGCCGCCCGGAGCCGAGATGGTGAACGTCGTTCTCGATTCCGACTTTCTCAGCTCCTTCCTGAAGATCGCCGCCCTCCATCGGGTCCGCGAGGTGTTCGGTAGCGAGACGCTCCTCGTCCCCACGGCTGTTTACCGGGAGCTTGCCGTCACCGACCTTCTTCCGCACCTGACCTCGACGGACTGGCTGGAGGTTCGTCAGGTTCCGGAGGGGGCGGTCGAGACCGCCTCTCGCACAGCGTCTTCCGAATACGACGATCTCGGCGCAGGGGAGCGGGAAGCGATCGCGCTCGCCCGGCATCTGGACAGCTCGGTCCTCTTGATGAACGACAAGAAGGCCCTGCGATGCGCCGGCAAGCTCGGCGTCCAGGTCGTGAACGTGCCCGCGTTCCTGCTCTTGTACCGATCTCTGGGAGACGAGGCGGCCTCCGAAGTGCGGAGTCTCGTGGAGGCACTGGAGCAGAAGGACCATTACGCGTTCTCCGAGGAAATCCGCGCGCGGTTGCTGGCCGGGGATCATTGAGCGCGGCGGACAGTGTTTGGCAGGCTGGCTTCGCCAGGGGACTCCCCCGGCGGCAGACTGCGACCGGCGGCTGCGTCTGGCAGCGCCTTCGCGGACGGGGCGGGGGTGCCCTCTCCCCCGCGGGGAGAGGGTCAGGGTGAGGGGGTACTTCCGGGATGGTGGCCGGGGAATGGTCGTCGTGTAGAGGGCTTCGCCAGCGGGTTCGCCGGGCGCGTTGCGCGGGCTCCGGGATGTCGCGATGACACGCCGTGGAGTCGGCAGGTGATCCTGCCACCCGGTTCCGCTGGCACGACGTGCTGGCCGCGGCCCGGCGGCTCTCCTTGCTGGAGATCGAGGCCGGCGTCGCCGGCATCCACCGGCTGGTCCAGGCGGTGCTCCGGGACCGGCTGGGCACGGAGGAGGAGCGCCTCTGGGCCGGGGCGGCGGTCCGGCTGCTCGCCGCGCGGTAGGCGTACCGGGAGCACGACCTGGCCACCTGGGAGCCGGCCCTCCGGCTGCTGCCGCACGTGGCCGCCGTGACCGGGGCGGCCGAGGAGGTGGACGTTGCACGCGAGGCGACCACCCGGCTGCTGAACAACGCGGGTCTCCAGCTCCTGCACCGGGGGGTCCTGGACCGGGCCCGGGACCACCTGGAGCGGGCGCTGGCGGTCGCCGAGGTGGTCCACGGTCCCGAGCATCCGAACGTGGCGATCCCTGCGAACAACCTGGGCCAGATCCTGAAGGCCCGCGGGGACCTGGCGGGGGCGGAGGAGTTGACTCGCCGGGCGCTGGCGATCGGCGAGGCGGCCTACGGCGCCGAACATCCGAACGTGGCAATCCGGCGCAACAACCTCGCCGGCATCCTCCAGGACCAGGGCCACCTGACCGCCGCCGAGGAGGAGTACCGCCGGGCGGTGGAGATCGCTGGGGCGATCCTCGGCGCGGAGCATCCGGATACGAAGCTCTACGCCGGCAACCTGGAGCAGTTGCTGGAGCGTCTGGAGGGGCGGGGGAGTGGGGGGTGAGGG
>JASFUJ010000032.1:0-11628 GCA_050050355.1 Acidobacteriota bacterium | reverse complement strand
GCCCAGGTCGCGGAGCGGGATCCGCTGGGGAGCAATCCTCTGTTCCGCCGGGAGGCGACCGAGGCGCACGCGGAGGGCCTGCAGGACAGCGGCGACGTGCTGCGCCTGTCGCCGGCCTGGGCCGCCTGGAGCTACCGGCTGATCCTGGCGGTGGTGGTGGCGGCCCTGGCGTTCTCCGTCCTGGGGTCGCTCCGCGAGTACGCCCGCGGCCCGGCCGTGGTGCGGATGCCGGGCAACCGGGACGTGACCGCCGTCGCCAGCGGCACGGTCACCGCGGTGGAGGCGGAGTCCGGCCGCCGGGTCGCCGCGGGGGACGTGCTGATCCGGCTCCACGGGGCCCGGGAGCTCGCCGAGCTCCGGCGGCTCGAGCGGGAGATGGAGCAGCAGCTCCTCGCCCGGCTGCGCAGCCCCTCCGACGCGGCGAGCGAGCGGGCGCTGATCGCGCTGCGGGCCCAGTGGGAGCTGGCCCAGGTGCGGCTGGAGGAGACCGTGGTCCGGGCCCCCCAGGAAGCGGTGGTCGGGAGCGTCCGGGTGCGCCGCGGACAACACGTGGCGCCGGGGCAGACGCTGGTCTCGCTGGCGGCGGCCGCGGCGGAGCCGTCGGTCGTGGCGCTCCTGCCCGGGCAGTACCTGCCGCAGGTCGTGCCGGGGATGCCGTTGCGGCTCGAGCTCCGGGGGTACCCCCAGAGCCACCGGAGCCTGACGGTGGACCGGGTCAGCGACGGGGCCGTGGGCCCCGCCGAGGCCCGCCGGATGATCGGCGAGGACGTGGCGGACGCGCTGGCCCTCTCCGGCCCGGTCGTTCTGGTGGAGGCCCGCCTGGGGTCCGACACCTTCGAGATCGGCGGCGAGAGCTTCCGCTATCACGACGGGATGTACGCCGTCGCGGAGGTCCCGGTGCGCTCCGACCGGATCCTGCTCGCCCTCTTCCCGCGGCTCCGGCAGTGGTGGGAGGCGATCGGTGGCTGAGGACCGGGCGCGGCGCGAGCTCGTGGAGCGGTTCCCCGCCCTGCGGCTGCTCGGGTTCTCGGGCGGGCGCAGGCGCATCCCCTACGTCCAGCAGACCGCCGCGTCGGACTGCGGATCCGCCTGCCTGGCCATGGTCCTCGGGCTCCACGGCCGGACCGCGGGCCTGGACGAGGTGCGCGAGGTCGTCGGCTACGGGCGGGGCGGCGCCGACGCCCTGCGCATCCTCGAGGCCGGCCGCCGGTTCGGCCTGCGGGGGCGGGGCGTCCGCGTCGAATCCGTCGACGACCTGCGGCTGGTGCCACGGGGGGCGATCCTGCACTGGCGCTTCAGCCACTACGTGGTGCTCGACCGCGTCACGCGGGACACCGTCCACGTGGTCGATCCGGCCGCGGGCCGGCAGCGGCTCCCGATGCGGGAGGCGAGCCGGGCCTTCACCGGGATCGCCCTGGCGTTCGAGCCGTCGGAGCGCTTCGAGCCGGGGGGGAGCGACCGGGGCTCGAGCCAGCTCTGGCACTACCTGGGGCGCATCCTGTCCCACTCCGGCCTGCTCACGCGGGTGGTGGTCACCTCGGTGCTGGTGCAGCTCTTCGCCCTGTCGGTGCCGTTCCTGATCGGCATCCTGGTGGACCGGGTGATCCCCCGCGGCGACGAGCACCTGCTGACCGTCCTGGGCGTCGGCCTGGCGGCGATCGTCGGCTTCCACTTTCTGTCGTCGCTGGTGCGGTCCCACCTCCTGCTCCATCTGCGCACCCAGCTCGACGCCCGCCTGAGCCTCGACTTCCTGGACCACCTGGTCGACCTGCCCTACGGGTTCTTCCAGAAGCGCTCGGCGGGCGACCTGATGATGCGCCTCAACTCCAACAGCACCATCCGGGAGATTCTCACCTCGGGGGCCCTCTCGGCGGTCCTCGACGGCCTGCTGGTGTTCCTGTACCTGGTCCTGCTGTTCGGCGCGTCAGCGCGGATGGCGGCGCTCGTCCTGGTGCTCGGCGCGATCCGCGTCGTCGTGTTCATGGTGGTGCGCAGGAAGCATCGGGACCTGATGTCCCAATCGCTCCACCGGCAGGCGCGCTCCCAGGGCTACCAGGTGCAGATGCTCTCCGGCATCGAGACCCTCAAGGCGACCGGCGCCGAGCACCGGGCGGTCGAGCACTGGTCCAACCTGTTCGTCGACGTGCTCAACGTCTCGCTCTCCCGCGGGCGCCTCGACGCCTGGGTCGAGTCGCTGCTGTCCGCCCTGGCCATCGGCTCGCCCCTGGCCGTCCTGCTCTACGGCGGCAACCTGGTCCTCGCCGGAGAGCTGAGCCTGGGGGTGATGCTCGCGGTCAACGCCCTGGCCACCGGCTTCCTCCAGCCGCTCTCCACCCTGGTGGGGACCGCCTTCGACCTGCAGCGCATGGGCAGCTACCTCGACCGGATCGAAGACGTGCTGGACACCCCGAAGGAGCAGGAGGGTCGCACGACCCAGCCGGCGCCGCGACTCCGGGGCCGGATCGGCCTCGAGGGGGTGAGCTTCCGGTACGGCGCGGGGTCCCCGTACGTGGTCCGGGAGGTCTCCGTGGACATCGAGCCCGGCAGCTTCGTCGCGCTGGTCGGGCGCTCCGGGGCGGGGAAGTCGACACTGGCCGGCCTGCTGGTGGGGCTGTACGAGCCCCAGGAGGGGACGATCACCTTCGACGGCTTCTCGCTCGCCGAGCTCGAGCTGCGCTCCGTCCGGAGCCAGCTCGGGATCGTGCCGCAGCATCCGTACCTGTTCGGGGACACGGTCCGGGGCAACATCACCCTCAGCGACCCGACCCTCCGGCTGGGGCAGGTGATCGAGGCCGCCCGGCTGGCCCAGATCCACGACGAGATCCTGGCGATGCCCCTGGGGTACGAGACCCTCATGGCCGACGGGGGCGCGTCGCTCTCCGGCGGCCAGCGCCAGCGCATCGCCCTGGCCCGGGCGCTCGTCGGCAAGCCGGCGATCCTCCTGCTGGACGAGGCGACCAGCCACCTGGACGCGATCACCGAGGCGGCGATCCACCGGGAGCTGGAGGCCCTGCACGCGACCCGGATCGTCATCTCGCACCGGCTCAGCACCGTCCGCAGGGCCGACCAGATCCTGGTGATGGAAGGCGGCCGGCTCGCCGAGCGCGGCACCCACGACGAGCTCATGCGGCACGGTGGCCTCTACCGGGCCCTGATCGACGAGCAGCTCGAGAAGGACGAACCGGCGGCCGAGGCGGGCGTCGGCTGACGGCTGGGGCCGGCCCCTCAGGCCGGCCGGCAGTCCCGCAGGGCCCGTTCCACGGACTTCGGCACCACGAGGCTCCGCCACTGGGGCTGGAAGTCGGTGTTGTCCATGGGGGTGGCGTCCCGGCGGGCGAGGCCGGCGGCCTTCTCGATCGTCTCGTCGGTGAGCTTTGCGCCCACCAGGGCCTCGGCCGCCCGGGTGGCTGGGGCGGGGCGGGAGGAGACGGCGCCCAGGAAGACGCGGGCCTCCTCCACGGTGCCGTCGCCGGCGAGCCGGAGGGCGACGGCGACCGAGAGGACGGCGAAGTCGATGGAGCCGCGGCGGCGCAGCTTGTAGAACGAGGTCACCAGGTGGTCGCGGTCGGCCTCGGCGGGGACGAGGATCTCGGCCACCAGCTCGTCGGGGCGCTTGTCCAGGTAGTCGATGCCGTCGTCCCGGTAGAGCTCGGCCACGGGGAGAGTGCGCTCGCCGTCGGCCGAGACCAGGCGGACGCGGGCGCCGAGGGCGGCGAGCATGGGGGCGGAGTCGCTCGCCGAGTGGGCCCAGCAGCGCGGGGAGCTGGGGGCCACCCAGCAGATCTCGCCGGCCTCCTTCATGCAGTAGTCGATGGAGCGGCGCCACTCTTCGGTCTGGTTGTAGTAGGTGCAGCGGGTGTCGACGCAGACGTTGCCGCCGATGGTGCCCATGTTGCGGAGCGGCGGGGAGGAGATCGACTCGACCGCGGCCGCCAGGGCGGGGTAGCGGTGGCGGACGGCCGGGTGCTCGGCGACCTCGGTGAGGGTAGCGGTGGCGCCCAGGCGGACCTCGCCGTCGGCGTGGATCTCCCGCAGCTCCGGGACGGCGCCGAGGCCGACGACCACGTCGGCCGTCTGGTGGCGGCGCTTCATGTTGGGCCACAGGTCGGTGCCGCCGGCGACGGGGCGGGCGCGGCCTTCGGCGGCGCCCTCGGCGGTCAGGATCGAGGCGGCTTCGGCCGGGGTCTTCGGGGTGCGGAGGTCGAAGCGGGGGAGGCGGAGCATGGCGGTGGGGAGTGTACTACGCCAGCCCCCACCTTGATCGCCCCCCTCTCCTCTGACCCGGAGGAGGGACTGCAACCCGCCCCCCTCTCCTCTGACCCGGAGGAGGAACTGCAACCCGCCCCTCTCTCCTCTGACCCGAAGGAGGGAGACGGCCGAAGCCCTGCAACCCGCCCCCCTCTCCCCCGTGGGGAGACGGCCGAAGCCCTGCACCCCGCCCCCCTCTCCCCCGTGGGGAGACGGCCGAAGCCCTGCACCCCGCCCCCCTCTCCCCCGTGGGGAGAGGGCCGGGGTGAGGGGGTGATGGCGGCCGGGTGGAGGGCTCCGCCGGGGGGGGCGGAGCGGTCCGGGAGCCGCCTCGCCGCGGGCTACGGGATGTACGTTTTGGCCATGACGTGTGCCTCTGCGGTCACGAAACGTACAGTTTGCCCATGAGCCGGCGAGTGACCGACCCTACCGCGTGGTCAGCTTCTCGATGCTCTTGTCCTCGAGCGCCTCTTCGCGCTCGCTCATGGTGCCGGTGGCGGAGCGCATGCCGCTCCGGAGGCGGTGCTTGTAGTCGGTGACGGCGCGGCCGTCGCCGCCCTCCGCGGGGGTCGGGACGACCAGGGTCTCGCCGAAGTCGGCGTCGGGGAAGCTCTCGGGGCCGTAGCGGGCCGGCTTGCCTTTGGACCTGTCCTTGAGCGCCTGGAGGATCATGTGGGGGTGGATCGGCACCTGGTCGATCCGCACCCCGACGGCGTCGAAGATGGAGTTGGCCACCGCGGGCATGATCGGCAGCAGCGGCCCCTGGCCCACCTCCTTGGCGCCGAAGGGCCCCTGGGGGTCCGGGTCCTCGATCAGGTAGGTGATCACCTCCGGCATCTCGAGGAAGGTGGGGCTCTTGTACTCGAGCAGGGACGGGTGCTTGTGGACCAGGGAGGCGGAGAGGTGCTTGGGCAGGCGCCGGTAGGTCTGCTCTTCCATCATCGCCTCCCCGAGGGCCATGTAGACGCTCCCCTCCACCTGGCCCATCACCAGGACCGGGTTGATGCACTTGCCCACGTCGTGGGCGATCCAGACCTTGTCCACCCGGAACAGGCCGGTCTCCGGGTCGACCTCGGTCTCGACCACGGCGGCGGTGTAGGAGTAGGTCGGGGACGGGCCGACGCCGGCGCCCCGGTAGCGGCCCGGGGAGCGGGGCGGGATGTAGGAGCCGGTGGTGCCGAGGGTGCCGAACATCGCCTCGGCGGCGATCACGGCCTCCTGGAAGGAGATGCCGCTCTCCGGGTCCTCGGCGTCGAACACCCGGCGGTCGGCGAAGACCAGGCGCCCCTTCGGGACCTCCAGCTTGTCCGCCACCGCGCGGGCGATCAGATCCCGGGCCCGCTCGGCGGCCTCCAGGGCGGCGTTGCCGACCATCAGGGTGACCCGCGAGGAGTAGCTCCCCAGGTCGACCGGGGTCAGGTCCGTGTCGGCCACGCACAGGCGGATGTCGTCGAGGGCGATCCCGAGCACCTCGGCGACCACGGCGGCGAGCACCGAGTCCGAGCCCTGGCCGATCTCGGACTCGCCGCAGAAGACGGCCACGCCGCCCGAGCGGTCCAGCTTGAGCTGCACCCCGGACTGGGGCATGTGGTTCCAGTAGATGGGCAGGCCGGCGCCGGAGAGGTAGGAGCCGCAGGCGAGGCCCAGGCCGCGGCCCTCGGGCAGCTCACCGTAGCGTTCCCGCCAGCCGGAGCCCTCGACCACCGCCTCGATGCAGCGGCCCAGGCCCATCGATTCGATCTTGAGCCAGTTGGCCGTGACCGTGCCCGGGGGCACCAGGTTCCTCAGCCGCAGGTCGGCCGGGTCGATTCCCAGCTCGTGGGCCGCCCGGTCCAGGTGGACCTCCAGCCCGAACCGGGGCTGGGGCGTGCCGTGGCCGCGCTTGGGGCCGCACGGGGCCTTGTTGGTGAACGCCCGCAGGCCGTCGAAGCGGTAGGCCGGCAGCTCGTAGGTGACCGTCTGGAGCGCTCCGGTGTAGTAGGTGGAGGCCACGCCGTAGGAGCCGTAGGCGCCGCCGTCGAGGGCGGTCCTCAGGTGCTGGGCGGTCATCGCGCCGTCCCGCCGGAAGCCGGTCTTCAGGTGCATCAGCACCGGGTGCCGGCCCCGGTGACAGAGGAAGACCTCCTCGCGGGTCAGGGTGACCTTGACCGGCCGGCCCAGCTTCAGCGCCATGGCGGCGGCGGCGATCTCGTGGTTGAACGGGTCGCTCTTGCCGCCGAAGCCGCCGCCCACCGGCGCCGCCACCACGCGGATCCGGGAGGCCGGCAGGTCCAGCACCTTGGCGAGCGCCCGGTGGAGGTAGTGGGGGGTCTGGGTGGAGGAGTGGACGGTCACCCGGCCCTCGTCCTCGGGGACGGCCACCGCGGCGTGCTGCTCCATGGGCAGGTGGGTGTTGCCCTCGTAGAACAGGGTGTCCTCGAGCACCAGGTCGGCGGCCTCGAAGCCCGCGTCCACGTCGCCGAAGCGCATGGAGATCCGCTTGTGGAGGTTGCCGCCGTCGCCGTAGTCGTGGATCCGGGGCTCCGGGGTCTCCAGGGCCTCGTCCACCGAGGCCACGGTCTCCAGCCCCTCGTACTCGACCCGGACCTTCAGGGCCGCCTCCCAGGCGGCGTCCTCGGTGGTGGCCGCCACCGCGACGACCGGATCGCCCACGAAGCGGACCTTGTCGGGGCACAGGGCGTGCTCGTCCTGGGAGACCGGCAGGATGCCGAACGGCTCGGGCAGGTCCTTCCCGGTCAGGAACCCCAGGACGCCGGGCACCGCCTCGGCCGCGGACAGGTCGATCCGCGCGATCCGCCCGTGGGGTACGGTCGAGCGCACCAGCCGCATGAAGCACATGCGGGGGAACGAGAGGTCGTCGGCGAAGCGGGTCGCGCCGGTGACCTTGGCGCGGCCGTCGACCCGCCGGAACGGCTTGCCGACGACGTTCTTCGCCTCGCGGACCGTGCGCTCGTCCGGAGCTTCGGGGACTTCCTTTTCGACCGGTTCTGCCATGGCTCCTCCGGTGGGGGATTGTACCGGAGGTGCCGGACGCCCATCTAATCCAGACAGGCCGCCCGGAGGGCGACCGAAAGACGGTGGAACCCGCTGTGCTCCACCAGGAGCGCCCCCTCCGTGCTCGGGAACCGGACGGAGACCGCCCCGAAGGGGACGCCCTCCGGCACCAGGTCCTCGCTGGTGAGCCGGAAGGTGTTGAGGTCGGTGCGGATCTCGAACGAGCGCACGGCGGTGCCCGCCTCGTCGTACACCGTGCCGATCGCCGTGGGCGGGTCGAAGGGGGCGGAGCCGGAGGGCACGTCGACCACGAAGCGGAAGCTGGTGGCGCCGGAGAAGGACCCGCCCCGGAAGAAGCGAGAGCTCCAGCCGGCGCAGAGCTCGTTGTCCGCCGCGTCGAGGGACATGTCCAGCAGGGTGTTGCCCGTGGCGTAGTCGGTGGCCGGGTCGATGAAGAAGAAGTCCCCCGACAGGGACGCGGCGGCGTCCTCGCCATCTCCGATGGCGCCGAGGACCACCAGGCCCCGGGCGATTCCGTCGTCGTCGGCACGCAGGCCGGCGACGTCGCGCAGGTTGACGGTCCGGACCGCCGCCGGGGCGAGGACGATCTCCTGCTCGGTCTGGATCGCGCCGCCCAGCGCCCCGACGTAGAGGATGCGGACCGGCAGCTCGTGGTCGGTCTCGTTGCGGACGGCGAACAGGGTGGTGACGCCGCTCCGGTGGCCGCGGTCGACCTCGAAATAGGGCAGCAGGAGCACGTCCGAGGTTCCCCCTTCACGGGGGGTCGCAGCGCTGGGCTTCGAGTCGGTTCTGGGCTTCGAATCGACTCCGGCCGACAGGCCCAGGCCGCGGGCGAGCCCGGCCCCGGTCGGGGCGGTGCGCGGGAGGGTCCGCGCCCGCTCCGCGTGGGCTTTGAGGTCCGGCACCGGGTCGTCCAGCACGCGGAGGTCGACGCCACCGGCCTGGGCCAGGGTCGTCGCCGGGGCGAGGAGGAGGGCGGCGAGGAGGATCGGGATCGTTCGTTTCGACGTCATGATGGGCTCCGTGCGGTTCGAAAGAGCACGTCCCGTGCCATCGGTGGACCGCCGGAGGGGGCGGGAGCGATCGGGGCCGAGCGCGGGGGACCCCCCGAGGGGCGGTCCCGTTCGTGGGTGTCCGGACGGGCCGAAACCTGTCGGTCCCCCGTGCCGCAGGGGGTGTCGGACAGGGGATGGCCGGTGTCCCGCGGGTCTACGGCTCGGGGGTGCCGTAGAGGACGTCGCGGTCGGGGGTCCAGTCCTCGCCCCGGAGCGTGGCCGCGGCGCCCTCGATCGCCTCGATGATCTTCCAGTAGCCGGTGCACCGGCAGAGGTTGCCGGCGAGGGCTTCCTGGATCTCTTCCCTGGTGGGCGAGGAGTTTTTCCCCAGGAGGGCCTTTGCGGCCATGAGGATGCCCGGGGTGCAGTAGCCGCACTGGGCGGCGCCCAGGTCGGCGAAGGCGGCCTGGAGCGGGTGGAGGCGGTTGTCCTGCTGGAGCCCCTCGACGGTCTCGATGGCGCGGCCGTCCATCTCGGCCGCGAGCACCAGGCAGGAGAGGACGGGCCGGCCGTCCACGAGGACGGTGCAGGTGCCGCATTCGCCCAGCTCGCAGCCGTGCTTGGTGCCGGTGAGGCCGCACTCCTCGCGGAGGACCTCGAGGAGCGTGTGATGGGTGGGGAAGACCACCGGGTGGTCCTCGCCGTTGATCCGCAGGGTGAGGGTGGTCAGGCCGTCGGGCATCGTCCGGGATTGTACAAAAAAACGCCGGGCGGGCCCCGGAAGGCCCGCCCGGCAGAGGTGACGGGGTCCGGAGACCCCGGGACGTGACGGTGTCTACCAGGTCAACCCGACGCCCACGTCGACGATGTCGGCGCTGTAGTCGTCGAAGTCGAAGTCCGTCTCGTTGTAGTCGATGTTGCGGTAGCCCAGGCGGACCAGGTAGTTGGCCAGGAAGTGGTACTCGCCGAACACCCGGACGTCGTCCCGGGAGATCCCGAACGAGCCGTCGTTGTCGTAGACCCGCACCTCGCCGCCCAGCCAGAGGTCGTCGGTCGCCCGGAAGCGGACCAGGCCGTCGACGAAGCTGGAATCCAGCAGGTAGTCCACGTCAAAGAAGTCCGGCGGACCGAAGGAGCCCGCGACCTCCCGCGCGTACATGCGGTCGATCTCGATCTCCGAGTAGCCCACGTGGGCGTTGACCCGCTCGTTGCGGTAGCCGAGCCGGAACGTGCCGTAGTCGTGCTCGGCGTCCCAGTTCGAGTTGTCGTTCTCGTACTGGGAGTTCTGGTAGCTGGCCGACAGCCAGAGCCCGTTGTCCAGGGTGTAGCGGCCGGTGGCCCGCAGGCGGCTCCGGTCGGTCGCGGAGGCGAGGGTGAAGGGGTCGTCGATCGAGCTGTCCTCGTAGTCGAGAGTCAGGCTCAGGCCCTTCACCGGCCGCCAGGCGATGTTGCCGAAGTAGCCGTCGTGGTCGGTGCTGGTCTCCTCGATCTCGAGCGGGCCGCCCTCCACCGCGCCGTGGTCCACGTCGCGGCTCTCGTAGCGCACGCCCACCGTCAGGTCGAGGTCGGCCGTGGGCGCCCACTGGACGCCTCCCTCGAAGCCGTCGGTCTTGATGTCCCAGCGGCCCCGGCGCAGGACGCCGCCGAACACGAAGTCACCCTCCTGGTCCAGGTTGCGGACGTAGTAGCCGCCCACCAGGGCCCACTGGTCGGTGAGCACGTAGGTGAGGTCCACGTCCCACAGGTCGGCGTCGCGCTCGATCTCGCCGTCGCCGGTCAGGTCGGTGTTGAAGGGCGCGCCGGAGAAGCCGGTGCCTGCCGACTCTTCCCGGGCCTCCAGGTCCAGGTCGAGGGTCTGGATGACGCCCGAGGCCCGCACCGTGAACCGGTCCGTGGGTGTGGCCACGACCCGGGCGGTGTGGGTCCAGCTCTCGAAGTCGTAGGGCTGGTCGAGGAAGAAGAAATCCACGATCGTGTTGTCGTCCGGGCTCTCGCCCAGGGACTGCCCCGGCAGGAAGATCTCGTAGGCGTTGTCGTACTCGGAGTACCGCTCGTCGAGGGCGATCGTCACCTTGTCCCAGGAGTACTGGAAGCCGACGTTGTACTCGAACGACTCCTCGTCGATCGGCCGGTCGAGCTCGAACTCGTCGCGCGAGATGTCGAGGGTCGTGGTGCTCTCGCCGGTCTTGCGGTAGCGGTCGAAGCCGAAGGTCAGCTCGGCCCGCGGGTTGAGGTTCACGTCCAGGCTGGCCCGGTCGCGGACCCTCCGGAAGTCGAAGGTGTGGAAGTCGCCGGCGCGCGCGTTGCGCACGCTGACCTCGGACTCGGGGAAGAGCTGGTCGTGGTAGAAGTAGTCGGATTCGTACCGGTTGTAGGAGAAGTCGTAGCGCCCGTACTTCTCGACGTCCAGGCGGATGCTCTCGAACGGCTCGCCGCCCAGCTCGTCCACGTCGAGCTGGATGCGGTCGACCATCTCGCCGATGGTGCCGTCCGGGGTGTACGAGAAGTCGAGGTCCATCAGCCGCGGACCGTCGTCCTGGTTGATGTCCTCGCGGTACTTGTTGAGCTCGCCGTCGATGTTGACGTCACGGAAGCCGATGACGAAGCGCCCCTCGTTGGTCCCGTCTTCCTGGGCCTGAGCGGCCGGGGTCGCAACGAGCCCCAGCGCCAGCGCGAACGCGAGGAAGGCCGACACCAGGACGATGGCCGTGCTGTGTGCAGTTCGTTTCATGGTGGACCTCGCTTACTGGAGGAAGGCGGGGTGGAAGTTCGAACCGTGGATCGCCGAGTGACAGTTGGTGCAGTTGGCGTCCTCGCCGAAGCGGCCGCCCAGGTGGAAGCCGGGGACCTCGGCGTGGCAGGAGTAGCAGAGCTGCCCCAGGTCCTGGAACGCCAGCATGTGCCGGTTCGCCGACCCGTGCGGGTCGTGGCACGCGGTGCAGCCTTCGGCGCGGGACGAGCC
The DNA here is from genome assembly GCA_050050355.1 of Acidobacteriota bacterium. Classification (GTDB taxonomy): domain Bacteria; phylum Acidobacteriota; class Thermoanaerobaculia; order Multivoradales; family DATKCC01; genus JASFUJ01. Next base: position 408 of record JASFUJ010000032.1, on the reverse strand, counting down.
GTGCTCGAAGATGAACGGACCGCCCTTGTCCGTGTGGCACTCCAGGCAGGTCTGCTGGTGCTTGAAGCCGCCGAGACGGGCGCGGGTGGCGCGCTCGTGGGGGTTGTGGCAGGAGACGCAGCTCAGGATGCCCTCCTGCAGGCGGTGCCGCTCGTTGAGCTCGAACTTGGCCGCGATGTCGGTGTGGCACTGGGCGCACAGCATCGAGGACTGGTCGAGCTCGGCGGCCGGGTCGGCGCTGGTCATCGTGTCGCCCGACTTCAGCAGCGCGACCTTGCCGTGGGCCGGCTGGTGCACCGAGTGGCAGGTGGTGCAGCCGACTCCGGCCTGGGCGTGCTCGCTGGTGAAGAAGCGCGGGTGGGTGTCGGTGTGGCACTCCAGGCAGGCCTGGCTCGCCACCTTGGCGGG